>NZ_DLJI01000009.1:40117-117470 GCF_002484185.1 Empedobacter sp. UBA7620
TCAACGATTTTTTTGTCAGCTGTAGCCGCACCTAAACCTTGAGATAAAACAATTTTCTCTAATTTAGGAACTTGCATAATAGATTTGTATCCGAACTCTTCTTTAAGAGCAGCTACAATCTCTTCTTTATATTTAACCTGCGGACGAGGTGTGTATGTTGTTGTACTCATCTTAGATAGCTTTTCCTGATTTTTTAGCAATTCTTACTTTTTTCCCTCCTTCTTCTTTGATCGCTACTTTCGTTGCTTTCCCAGTTTCTGGATCTACTAAAGCCAATTTACATAAATAGATTTGAGCTTCTTTTTCAACAACTCCACCTTGTGGATTTTGTGCGCTTGGCTTTACACGTTTTTTTGCAATATTAACCCCTTCAACGATAGCTTTAGCTTTGTCAGGGAATACGCGTAACACAGTACCAGTTTGACCTTTGTTAGATCCTGATAAAACGACTACTTTGTCTCCTTTTTTAATTTTTAACTTTGCCATGTTGTTCTATTATAATACCTCTGGGGCTAATGATACAATTTTCATATATTCTTTATCACGTAACTCACGAGCAACTGGACCGAATACACGAGTACCACGCATTTCTCCTTGAGTGTTCAATAATACACATGCATTATCGTCGAAACGGATATATGAACCGTCTTTTCTACGAACTTCTTTTTTAGTTCTAACTACAACAGCTTTTGATACAGCACCTTTTTTAACGTTTCCTGAAGGTGTAGCTTCTTTGATCGCAACTACGATTTTGTCACCTACTGATGCGTATCTTCTTTTAGTACCACCTAAAACGCGGATTACTAATGCTTCACGAGCTCCTGTGTTATCTGCAACTTTTAATCTAGATTCTTGTTGTAACATAACTTATCTTATTTAGCTCTTTCAATGATTTCTACTAATCTCCATCTTTTGTTTTTAGACAAAGGACGAGTCTCCATGATACGCACTGTGTCACCTTCGTTACACTCGTTATTTTCGTCGTGCGCTGTATATTTCTTCGTTTTTAAAACGAATTTCCCATAGAATGGGTGCTTTTGCTTCTTAGTTTCAGCTACAACAATGGTTTTTTCCATTTTGTTTGATGTAACTAAACCTACTCTTTCTTTTCTTAATTTTCTTTCCATCAGTTACAGATTACTGTTATGATTGTTTTTCGTTTAACACGGTATTCAAACGAGCAATTGTTCTGCGTAAGTCTCTAATACCGATTGGATTTGCTACAGGAGAAACAGCGTTTGTCAATTTTAATTGATCGTAGTTCGCTTGTTCTTCAGCTATTTTAGCTTGTAACTCCTCAACACTTAGATTTCTAATATCTGCTGCTTTCATTTTTTCTTAATTTTTGAAATTATTAATTTTGGAAATCACGTGCAACGATAAACTTAGTCTTAACAGGTAACTTCTGAGCTGCTAAACGCAATGCTTCAGTTGCAACCTCTACTGGCACACCTCCTACTTCGAATAAGATACGACCTGGTTGTACAGGAGCTACCCAATATTCTGGTGCACCTTTACCTTTACCCATACGTACCTCTGCTGGTTTCTTAGTAATTGGTTTATCTGGAAATATTTTAATCCATAATTGACCCTCTCTCTTCATGAAACGAGTTGCAGCAATACGAGCTGCCTCGATTTGACGTGCTGTAATAAACGCTTCGTCTAAAGATTTGATCCCGAAAGTCCCGTAAGCTAATTGAGTTCCTCTGTGAGAAACACCTTTCATCTTACCTTTTTGGGTTTTTCTAAACTTTACTCTTCTCGGTGATAACATATCTACTTAATTCTTTATGTTAGTTGTTAAACTAAATTATCGCTTTCTATTATTAGATCTTTCACCTCCCTTTCTGTTGTTGTCAGATTTTTTTTGTTTTTTCTGTAATCCAACTAAAGGAGATAATTCTCTCTTACCATATACCTCACCTTTCATGATCCATACTTTGATCCCTAAACGACCATAAGTTGTATGAGCTTCTGAAATGTGGTAATCAATGTCTGCACGGAATGTAGACAAAGGAATACGTCCATCTTTATAAGTTTCAGAACGTGCCATCTCTGCACCGTTTAAACGACCAGAGATTTGAACTTTGATTCCTTCTGCGTTCATTCTCATTGCTGATTGAATTGCCATTTTAATAGCACGACGGTAAGAAATACGATTCTCAATTTGACGAGCGATACTATCCCCTACTAAGATTGCATCTAATTCTGGTCTCTTAATTTCGAAGATGTTAATTTGAACCTCTTTACCAGTGATTTTCTTTAACTCTTCTTTTAATTTGTCAACTTCTTGTCCACCTTTACCAATAATGATACCTGGACGAGCAGTAGTTACAGTTACTGTAACTAATTTTAAAGTACGATCGATGTAAATACGAGAAACTCCGGCTTTAGACAAACGTGCTCTTAAATAAGTACGAATTTTTGCATCTTCTGCAATTTTATCACCGTAATCATTTCCACCGTACCAGTTAGAATCCCATCCTCTGATGATTCCTAAACGATTTCCGATTGGATTAGTTTTTTGTCCCATATTCTTAATCTTGTACTTTTTGTTTATCTTCTTTAGTTCCTAAAACCAAAGTTACATGGTTTGAACGTTTTCTGATTCTATGTGCTCTACCTTGAGGTGCAGTACGAATTCTTTTTAATTGACGTGCACTATCAACAGAGATTTCTTTAACATATAATCCAGCTTCTTCAACATCAGCTCCTTCATTTTTGATTTGCCAGTTAGCGATAGCGCTTAATAACAATTTCTCTAAACGGATTGAAGCGTGGTTTTTAGTATATTTTAAAATACCTAAAGCTTTTTGAATTTCAACTCCACGGATAATATCTACTACTAATCTCATCTTACGAGGAGAAGTAGGAACATTATTTAATTTCGCAAAAGCTACCTGCTTGTTAGCTTCTTTGATTCTTTCGTTACTTAATCTTTTTCTAGATCCCATGGCCCTTTACTATTTTTTTCCTTTGTTTTTAGCTCCGGCATGACCTCTAAAAGTACGTGTAGGAGCGAACTCACCTAATTTATGACCTACCATATTCTCAGTAACATAAACAGGAATAAATTGCTTTCCGTTGTGTACTGCGATTGTTTGACCAACAAAATCAGGAGAAATCATTGATGCTCTTGACCATGTTTTGATCACGTTTTTGCTACCGCTTTCTACGTTAGCAAGAACTTTCTTTTCTAATTTATAGTGGATGAATGGTCCTTTTTTTAATGAACGTGCCATAAATTATTTTTTTCTTCTTTCAACAATATATTTGTTAGACGCTTTCTTCTTGTCACGAGTTTTGTAACCTTTCGCTGGAATACCGTTACGAGAACGAGGGATACCTCCTGTCGCACGACCTTCACCACCACCCATTGGGTGATCTACAGGGTTCATAACCATTGGACGAGTTCTTGGACGACGACCTTGCCATCTAGAACGACCAGCTTTACCAGAAACTTCTAACTGATGGTCTGTGTTAGAAACAACACCTACTGTTGCTTTACACTCCACTAAAATCATTCTTGATTCACCACTTGGTAACTTAACGATAGCATATTTACCATCACGCGCAACTAATTGAGCATAAGTACCTGCACTTCTTGCCATAACCGCTCCTTGCCCTGGACGTAACTCAATACAAGAGATTACTGTACCTAATGGCATGTTTTTAAGCTTCATAGCATTACCTACTTCTGGTTCTACGTTTTCACCTGAAACAATTACTTGTCCAGCTTTCAAACCATTTTGAGCAATAATGTAACGTTTTTCACCATCTTCGTAAGATAATAAAGCGATGAATGCAGTTCTGTTTGGATCGTATTGTACAGATTCTACAGTTGCAGCACCTTCTTTATCACGTTTGAAGTCGATGATACGATATTTTTGTTTGTGTCCACCACCGATATAACGCATTGTCATTTTACCAGTGTTGTTACGTCCACCCGATTTAGATTTTCCTTCAACTAATGTCTTTTCTGGCTTAGCATTTTTATCTACTGCCGCAAATTCATTAACCACTCTAAAACGTTGTCCCGGGGTGATAGGTTTTAATTTTCTTACTGACATTTTTTAATTCTTAAATTATCCGAACAACTCTATTTCTTGACCTTCAGCTAAGCTAACGATCGCTTTTTTCAACTTATTTGTTTTTCCAGTTTGAAAACCTGTTTTTGTGTAACGAGTTTTTACTTTTGGAGCAGATACTAAAGTACTAACAGAAACTACAGATACACCGTAAGTTTTTTCTACAGCTTCTTTAATTTGAATTTTGTTAGCTTTTGTGTCTACATAAAACGAATATTGCCCTAACAACTCACTGTTATTAGTTGCTTTTTCTGAAATTACTGGTTTAATTATGATTCCCATTTTCTTCGTCTTATTTTGTTAAATTTTCTTGAACTGTTGCTAAAGAACCTTCTAAAAATACGATTTGAGAAGCATTGATTAAATCAAATACATTTAATTCCTCAGTTGTAACAACTTTAACTTTTTGTAAGTTACGAGAAGATAAATATACATTGCTATTAGATTCACCTAATACGAATAATGATTTTGTGTTCTCTAATCCTAAATCAGTTAAAACAGTTTTGAACTCTTTAGTTCTTGGTGCTTCGAAAGAAAAGTTTTCAACAACTTTGATTTCATTCTCAGCTAATTTTTGTGATAAAACTGATTTTTTAGCTAATCTCTTTTGTGCTTTGTTTAATTTGAAAGAGTAGTTTCTTGGACGTGGTCCGAAAACTCTACCTCCTCCTCTAAACACTGGAGATTTGATAGAACCAGCACGAGCTGTACCTGTTCCTTTTTGCTTTTTGATTTTACGAGTTGATCCCGCAATCTCAGCTCTTTCTTTTGCTTTGTGCGTTCCTTGGCGTTGAGCTGCTAAATATTGTTTAACTTCTAAGTACACTGTGTGTGTAGAAGGCTCAATTCCGAAAACTGCCTCGTCTAAAGATACTGTTCTTCCAGTTTCTTGACCTTTGATGTTTAATACTACTACTTCCATCTTCTAACGATTACGTATGAATTTTTAGGACCTGGGATAGCACCTTTAACAATTAAAAGATTTTTCTCAGTATCCACTTTAAGTACTTTTAAGTTCTGAACAGTAACTTGTTTACCACCCATTCTTCCAGCCATACGCATTCCTTTGAATACACGAGATGGATCTGAACCAGCACCGATAGAACCTGGAGCTCTTAAACGGTTATGTTGACCGTGTGTAGCTTGACCTACCCCACCGAAACCATGACGTTTAACAACACCTTGGAAACCTTTTCCTTTTGAAGTACCTGTAACACTTACAAATTCTCCTTCGTTGAATAACTCAACGTTAACTTCTCCTCCTAATGTTAAAGAGTTTACGAATTCTTCTCCGTAAAACTCAACTAACTTTCTCTTTGGAGTAGTTCCTGCTTTTTTAAAGTGACCTTTTAAAGCATTAGTCGTGTTTTTTTCTTTTGCGTCATCGAAACCAAGTTGAGCAGCAACGTACCCATCTTTCTCTACGGTTCTGACTTGAGTAACCACACATGGCCCAGCCTCTACGATTGTCACAGGAATATTTTTCCCGTTCTCATCAAATAAGCTAGTCATCGCGATTTTTTTACCAATGATACCTGACATTTGATTAAAATATGTTAATAATTTGTTTAATATTTCAGAGAATGTGGACTTTCGACCACTAGAGATCTTCTCTAAAATTAGCATGCAAATGTATGAATTAATTTGTAAACAACAAACTTTCAATTGATTATTTTTCAAAAGTTTACAAACAGCGAAAAATATCAATCAAAGCATTCTTACAGTAATTCATAAAAAAACCCTGAGATGTGCACGTCTCAGGGTTTATATTTATTTAAAATACAGCTAACTATACTTTAATTTCTACTTCAACACCACTAGGTAATTCTAACTTCATTAAAGCATCAACTGTTTTAGATGAAGAAGAATAAATGTCTAATAATCTTTTGTGAGCTGATAATTGAAATTGCTCACGAGATTTTTTGTTAACGTGTGGAGATCTTAAAACTGTAAAGATTCTTTTGTGAGTTGGTAATGGAATTGGTCCATTAACAACAGCTCCTGTAGCTTTTACAGTTTTTACGATTTTTTCAGCTGATTTATCAACTAAAGAATAATCGTAAGATTTTAATTTTATTCTAATTTTTTGACTCATTTTTCTTGAATTAAGCGTTACCTTTTGCTTTAGCGATTACAGCTTCAGACACGTTTGTTGGTGCTGGAGCGTAGTGATCGAATTCCATTGTAGATGTAGCACGACCAGAAGATAATGTACGTAATGAAGTTACATATCCGAACATTTCTGCTAATGGAACCATAGCTTTAATAACTTTAGCGTTATTTCTATCATCCATTCCTGATACTTGACCACGACGACGGTTTAAGTCACCTACAATGTCTCCCATGTTTTCTTCTGGAGTTAAAACCTCTAACTTCATGATAGGCTCTAAGATTTGAGCACCAGCAGCTTTTGCAGCAGCTTTGTAACCCATTTGAGCAGCTAACTCGAAAGATAATTGGTCAGAATCCACAGGGTGGAAAGATCCATCTTTTAAAGTAACTTTTAACGAATCCATTTCGAATCCTGCTAAAGGTCCATTCTTCATTGCAGCTTTGAAACCTTTCTCAATAGAAGGGATAAATTCTTTTGGAACGTTACCACCTTTAATTTCTGAAACGAATTCTAAACCTACTTTTCCTTCATCTGCTGGTCCCATTTCGAAAACGATATCAGCAAATTTACCACGACCACCTGATTGTTTTTTGTAAACCTCACGGTGATTAGCTGGACGAGAGAATGATTCTTTGTACTCTACTTGAGGCTCTCCTTGGTTAACCTCTACTTTAAATTCACGTTTTAAACGGTCAACGATGATATCTAAGTGTAACTCACCCATACCAGAAATAACTGTTTGACCAGAAGCCTCATCAGTTTTTACTTGGAATGTTGGATCTTCTTCAGCTAATTTAGCTAAAGCCATACCTAATTTATCAACGTCAGCTTTCGTTTTAGGCTCAACTGCGATACCAATTACTGGATCTGGGAAGTCCATAGACTCTAATACGATAGGTGCTTTTTCATCACATAAAGTATCTCCTGTTTTAATATCTTTGAAACCTACTGCAGCTCCAATATCACCTGCTTCGATTCTCTCGATAGGCTCTTGTTTGTTCGCGTGCATTTGGAAGATACGAGAAATACGTTCTTTGTTACCAGAACGAGTATTTAACACGTAAGATCCAGCGTCTAATCCACCTGAATAAGCACGGAAGAATGCTAAACGACCTACGAATGGGTCAGTAGCAATTTTAAATGCTAATGCTGCGAATGGCTCATCAACTGAAGGCTTTCTTGTGATAGGCTCGTCAGTTTTTGGGTCAGTTCCTGGGATCGCTTCTTTATCACTTGGTGATGGTAAGTAACGACATACAGCATCTAACATGAATTGTACACCTTTGTTTTTGAACGAAGATCCACAAGTCATTGGGATGATAGACATGTCTAATGTTGCAGCACGTAATGCAGCGTGAACTTCTTCTTCAGTAATAGAGTTTTCGTCCTCCATGTACTTCTCTAATAAGTTCTCATCATACGCAGCTACTTCTTCAATTAATTGACCACGGAATTGTCTTACATCATCAACCATATCAGCTGGGATTTCAACAACATCAAATGTAGAACCATGATTCTCATCATGCCATACAATTGCACGATTTTTAATTAAATCTACAACTCCTTTAAAGTCTGCTTCGTCACCGATTGGTAATACAATAGGAACAGCGTTTGATCCTAACATTTCACGTACTTGACGACATACATTTAAGAAGTCAGCTCCTTGACGGTCCATTTTGTTAACGAAACCTAAACGAGGAACTTTATAGTTATCTGCTAAACGCCAGTTTGTTTCAGACTGAGGTTCAACTCCATCTACTGCTGAGAATAAGAAAACTAAACCATCTAAAACACGTAAAGAACGGTTTACCTCTACTGTAAAGTCAACGTGACCAGGAGTGTCGATAATATTAAAGTGGTATCCTTTAGCGTCTGGTAATGGTTTACCTTGTTCTGTTGGGAATGTCCAATCTACTGTTACAGCTGCAGAAGTAATTGTAATACCTCTTTCAGCCTCTTGCTCCATCCAGTCAGTTGTAGCTGATCCTTCGTGAGTTTCTCCAATTTTGTGATTCTTACCTGAATAGAATAAGATACGCTCTGTCGTTGTAGTTTTTCCTGCATCGATGTGAGCAGCAATACCAATGTTTCTTGTGTATTTTAAATCTCTTGCCATCGTGTATTAGAATCTAAAGTGAGAGAATGCTTTGTTAGCTTCTGCCATTTTGTGAGTATCTTGACGTTTTTTAACGGCAGATCCTTCTTCTTTAGCAGCTGCAATAATTTCTCCAGCTAATTTTTGAGCCATCGATTTCTCGTTTCTGTTACGAGAATATTTGATTAACCATTTCATTGCTGTTGAAATTTTACGGTCTGGACGAATTTCCATTGGAATTTGGAATGTAGCTCCACCAACACGGCGAGAACGTACTTCTACGTGAGGCATTACATTAGATAATGCTTCTTTCCAAATGTCTAATGAAGTTTTTTCTGCATCTTCTTTACGAGAATCTACGATTTCTAACGCATCATAGAAAATTTTGAATGCTACAGATTTTTTTCCGTCGTACATTAAGTTGTTTACGAAACGAGTTACTAACTGATCATTAAATTTAGGATCTGGAAGTAAAGGTCTTTTTTTAGCTCTTGTCTTTCTCATCTTACCTTAAATTTATTTTTTAGCATCTTTAGGACGTTTCGCTCCATACTTACTTCTACGTTGAGTACGTCCGTTTACTCCCGCAGTATCTAACGCTCCACGTACAATGTGGTAACGCACACCTGGTAAATCTTTAACTCTACCTCCTCTAACCAATACTATCGAGTGCTCTTGAAGATTATGACCTTCACCACCGATGTACGCGTTAACTTCTTTCCCGTTTGTTAATCTAACACGAGCAACTTTACGCATTGCTGAGTTAGGTTTCTTAGGAGTTGTAGTGTAAACACGTGTACAAACACCGCGGCGTTGTGGACATGATTCCAATGCAGCCGATTTACTCTTCTTGGTTAGTTTTTTTCTACCTTTTCTAACTAATTGTTGAATTGTTGGCATACTAATTAAATTTCCTTTTAAATTTGGATTAAACCCATTTTTTGGGCATGCAAAACTACAAATAATTTATACAAAAACAAATAATAATGGATTTATTTTACATTGATTTATAATTTTTTAAAGAATTATAAACTATATTTTACAGAATTTTAATTCAAGAATAACAAAACAAGTAAATTATCAATAAACCTAATTTTTGATAAGTGATAGTATCTTATCTACATCTATTGACAACAAAATTTATTAAAACTTTATCCTATATTATTTTTCTCTAAGCTAATAACTTTTCGTATTTTTAATTAATCTGAATATCATATAATTATCGATATATTTTAATAAAAACGTTCGCATAATATTTATTTAATGTTAATTTTACATTAGAAAAATTAATTTTGCACTTCAAAACATTATTGAATGTCGGTAAACTCATTTTTTAAATTATTTACTCCGAAGGATAAAGTATTCTATCCTTTGTTCGAGGAAGCTTCAAAAAGTTTAATCAAATTAGCTGAATTGTTACATGAATGTGTAAACGCTCCAGTTGAAGAACGCGAAGATTACATCGCGCAAATTTCTAAGATAGAAAGCAAAATTGAATATCTTACTCAAAAAACAAATTTAGAGTTAAGCAAAAACTTTATCACACCTTTTGACAGAGAAGATATTTATCAATTAGTAAAATCTATCGATTATGTTGCAGATAATTTAAATGGAGCAGCGAATCGTATCAATATTTATCAAGTAGATAAAATTACAAAATCTATCCGCAAAATTACAGCTGTTAACTTAGAGGCTTGTCAATTAATCGGAGAGGGAATTGAGCAATTGAAAGATTTGAGAAACGTAAATCGTATTTACGAAATATGTGAACGAATCAATAAATTAGAAAATAAATCGGATCGTATTTTTGATAAAGCAGTTCAGGAAATTTTCGAAAACGAAACTGATGTTAAAAATATCATCAAGTATAAGGAGGTTTTATCTTCATTAGAATCTGCAACAGACAAGTGTAAAAGTGTTGCTAACGTATTGGAAGCTGTAGCGGTAAAACATTCATAACCAAAACTTAATCTAAAAGATTATGACAGATTTTTTTTCAGCGTTTTCGAGCATGTTATCGTCTACGCCAGGAATGTTATTGATTACTATTATCGTCTTAGCTTTTGTTTTTGATTATATTAATGGTTTTCACGACGCCGCAAACTCAATTGCTACAATTGTTGCAACTAAGGTTTTAACGCCTTTTCAAGCTGTACTTTGGGCTGCCGCATTCAACTTTGCTGCTTACTTTATTTCAGTTTATTGGATTGGAGAATTTAAGATTGGTAACACTATTGCAAAGTCGATTAACGAGCATTTTATTACACTAGAAGTTATTTTAGCTGGAATTATCGCTGCAATTTCTTGGAACTTATTAACATGGAAGTTTGGTATTCCTTCTTCTTCTTCTCATACATTAATTGGTGGTTTCATTGGAGCTGCATTAGCTCACGCCGGTGGTTTTTCTGCTGGTGGAGAAGATGTAATTGTTTACAAAAAAGTAATTCCAATTATTTGCTTTATCGTATTAGCACCATTAATTGGTATGATTATCGCCTCGATATTAACCATAATCACGCTTCATATTTGCAAAAGAGCCAAACCTGCAAAAGCAGAATGGTGGTTCAAGAAATTACAATTAGTTTCTTCTGCTCTTTTCTCTTTAGGACATGGTATGAATGATGCGCAAAAAGTAATGGGTATTATTGGAGCAGCGGTTATCTTTTATCACATTAATGTCGATTTTGATCCGGCTTATGTACAAGCAGAAGATAAATTCCAGTATTTCGTAGCGCATTGGATGTGGGTTCCTATTACATCGTTTGTTGTTATCGCATTAGGTACAATGGGTGGTGGATGGAAAATCATCAAAACGATGGGTTCTAAAATTACAAAAGTAACGCCATTGGAAGGTGTAGTTGCTGAAACTTCTGGAGCAATGACGCTTTATATTTCTGAGCATTTCGGAATTCCAGTTTCTACAACGCATACAATTACAGGTTCTATTATTGGTGTAGGTTTAACGAAACGTGTATCTGCAGTTCGTTGGGGAGTTACAATCAGTTTACTTTGGGCGTGGGTTCTTACTATCCCAGTCTCTGCATTATTAGCTGCATTAATCTACTACATCGTAACATTATTTGTTTAAAAATAACAATCAATATCATTAATATTTAGGAGCTTTTATTAGCTCCTTTTTTATTTTTGAAATAATTTTCGAAATTGATAAATGATAAGTTTAATAAAGTTTTAAATTTGCGCCATGCAATTAACTGTATTATTTATCATTATCGGCTTAGCCATTTTATTTGATTTCTTAAATGGTTTTCACGATGCCGCAAACTCTATTGCAACGGTTGTTACTACAAAGGTTTTAACTCCTATTCAAGCCGTTATATGGGCTGCATTCTTCAATTTTGTTGCTTTCTTCATTGCCAAATTTATCATTGGAGAATTTGGAGTTGCAGACACAATCGCAAAAATTATTAAAGAAGATGTTGTCGTCGCATTTGGATCCAATCCATCTATCGTTGTTATGGCGGCGCTTTCTGCAGCAATCACTTGGAATATTTTAACTTGGAAATTAGGAATCCCTTCCTCTTCATCTCACACCTTGATTGGTGGTTTAGCTGGAGGTGCATTAGCTGCAACAGGTTATGATTTTTCTGCTATTAACAGTACGATTATCTTAACGATTATCGCTTTTATTTTGGTTGCACCAATTATTGGTTTAGTCGCTGGTAATGTTATTTACATCATCACGCTGAATCTTTGTCGAAATGCAAAACCACATAAAGCAGATGCTTGGTTCAAGAAATTGCAATTAGTTTCTTCTGCGATGTTGAGTATTGGTCATGGTTTGAATGATTCTCAAAAAGTAATGGGAGTGATCACGTTTGCTTTACTTGCTAATCAAACTGCAATTGTTAATACGGATATGAATGATTGGATTTTGAATGATGTTTTCAATTGGAAGCATTGGTTCATCACAACAAGTAGTACTGATATTCACGATTGGGTTCCGATTATGTGTTTCTCTGCAATTGCTTTAGGAACTTTAGGTGGCGGAATGAAAATCCTAAAAACGATGGGAAATAAAATTACAAAAATTACTCCTATCGAAGGTTTCACTGCTCAAACAGCTTCAGCTATTACATTATTTTTTACTGAACATATCAAAATGCCAGTTTCTACAACTCACGTGATCACAGGATCTATTATTGGTGTTGGAATGGTAAAAAGAGTTTCTGCCGTTCGTTGGGGAGTTACAATTAGTTTATTATGGGCTTGGATTTTGACAATTCCAGTTTCTGCACTTATTGCAACAGGATTTTATTATCTATTTTCGATGTTTTTCTAACATTAAAAATTTAATCATATAAAAAATGGCTGTCAAAATTGACGGCCATTTTCTATTTATTTTAATATTTATTCTTGAATGATTATTTGCTAAAATCTTCTTTCAATAAATCGATTTTCGCTAACAACGTTTGTTGAACAGCTGGATAATCTTCTTTGTTAGAAAGTGAAGCATTTACAGAGAAATAATATTTAATCTTTGGTTCTGTTCCAGAAGGACGACAAGCTACTTTACTTCCATCCTCTGTATAGAAAATCAATACATTTGACTTTGGTATCTCAATCGCTTTTTCTTCACCAGAAATTAAATCTTTGTCGATAGAAGATTGAAAATCTTTTACACGAACAACTTTAGATCCTGCTAATTCTTTTGGAGGATTTGATCTAAATTCAACCATCATTTTAGCAATTAACTCTGCACCTTCTTTTCCAGGTTTTACAATACTAATTAAATCTTCTTGATATGCTTTTCCGATTTCAAGATAGATTTCCATTAATTTATTGTACAGAGAACTTCCTTTTGCTTTTTGTACAGCAGCAATTTCAGAAACCAATAAAGCTGTTGTAACAGAATCTTTATCACGGATAAAGTCTCCAACCATAAATCCGAATGATTCTTCTCCTCCTCCAACAAAACTTTCTTTGCCTTCGAATTTGCGAATCATATCAGCAATCCATTTGAAACCTGTTAATCCTACTTTACAATCAACATTGAATTTCGCAGCAATATCATAGAAAATATCAGACGTTACGATTGTCGATCCGATAAATTCATTTCCAACTAATTTCCCCGATTTTTGCCATTTTTCTAATAAATAATAAGCCAAAACAGTATTCATTTGGTTACCATTTAATAAAACAATTTCACCTTCATTGTTACGCGTTGCAACACCTACACGATCCGCATCAGGATCTGTTCCAATCACAACATCAGCACCAATTTCATTCGCTAAAGTAACTGCCATAGTCAAAGCCTCTGGTTCTTCTGGATTTGGCGATTTTACTGTTGGGAAATCTCCACTTGGAATTGCTTGTTCAGCAACTTGATGAACTTGAGTAAAACCAGCTTTATCAAAAGCTTTTGGCGTAATTGCAACGGCAGTTCCGTGAATAGAAGTAAAAACAATTTTTATATCTTCCTTACCATCTTGTGTAAAACTTCCGTTCGCTACACATGCATCAATAAAAGCTTCATCAATTTCTTTACCTATATACGTTAACAATGCATCGTTACCTTGAAATTTGATTTCTTCTACTTTTACATTATTTACTTCATTAATAATTTCTCCATCTTGTGGCGGAACAATTTGCGCTCCATCATTCCAATAAACTTTGTAACCATTGTAAATCGGAGGATTGTGGGAAGCTGTCAACACAATTCCAGCATCACAACCTAAATGACGAACTGTAAAAGACAATTCTGGCGTTGGGCGAAAAGATTCAAACAAATAAACGTTGATTCCATTCGCAGTCAAAACATCGGTAACCATTTTTGCAAACGTATCCGAATTGTGACGAACATCGTATGCAATCGCAACTTTTTTCTCTTTATTCGGAAATTGTTGATTAATATAATTTGCTAAACCTTGCGTTGCTGCACCAAGTGTATATTTGTTTAAACGATTTGTTCCAACACCCATTATACCACGCATTCCTCCTGTTCCAAACTCAAGGTTTTTATAAAAAGAATCGTCTAATTCGGTTGGATTATTATCAATTAAATCTTGAACAGCTTTTCTTGTTTCCGCATCATAAGCGTCAGAAAGCCATAATTTAGCATTATCTAAACTTGAAGTCATTCTTATCTTTTATTTTTTTAATACTTGGGCGCGGTCGGCAATTTTTGTATCCTTATTAGGATCGCCCATAAAATTTACAATTGAGTTTCCTTTTGCAGAACCATATAAGGTTTGGCGTGCATTGATGTCTAATAAAGCGTTATCATCTGTTGTGAAATTAGCTTCATTGACCTCGTATTTGAATAAATTCAATTGTGCTTCGCCATAAGCTTTCACTTTCATAGTTCCAGCAGTTCCTTCTAACATAATATTAGATTGATCATCTGCTTTCAAATCAAAGTTGTTTGTAATCAAAAAAGTTTGATTAATTCTCGCTTGATCTTTCGCAGAGATAGTCAATTCATCAACATTCAATGTTCCAGAAGTAGTCAAAGAAGTTTGTTTATTTGCATCAATCTTTTCTAAATCTCGTGTCACATAAACGTACAAATCATAGGCACTATAATGGTCTACATTTGATTTTTCTTTGATTGTAACCGCATTATTTTTTGCTTCAACTTCTAAATTATCAATAATATTTTGATGCGATTCTACTTTAACTCCAGATTTATTTCCTGGAACTAAAATAACATTACAATTACACGAAACGCTCAAATCTTTGATATTATCAGCTGTATATTCTTTTTGAGCCGTTGCAGCACCTTCTCCATCAATTGATGATGAACACGAAGTTGCAACTAAACCTAAAAATCCTAATAAAAATATTTTCTTCATAGTAGTTGGTTATTTAATTAGTTTAAATTCAATTCTTTTTGAACTAAATACAATTGTTTTTCGCGATTATTGCGAACAATTAACTCGCCCAAAAATCCCGCCAAAAATAATTGCGTTCCTAAAATCATAAAAACTAACGAAATATAAAAATAAGGACTATCTGTGATTAATCTGGCTGGTGTATGGGAAATATAAACTTTATATAATTTCTCGATTCCTAAATAAAATGAAGCGAAAAACCCTAAAATAAACATCAATGTACCCAATAAACCGAAAATATGCATTGGTTTATTCCCAAACCTTGACGCAAAGAAAAGTGTAATCAAATCCAAGAAACCATTTACAAAACGATTTGCTCCAAATTTTGAAACACCATATTTACGCGCTTGATGTTTTACTTTTTTCTCAATAATTTTCGAATATCCCGCATTTTTCGCTAAAACAGGAATATAACGGTGCATATCACCATACAATTCGATATTTTGCGTTACTTCCCAACGATAAGCTTTCAAACCACAGTTAAAATCGTGCAATTTTACACCAGAGGTTTTACGTGCTACACCATTGAATAATTTCGAAGGAAGATTTTTTGTCAATTTATTATCTTGACGATTTTCTTTCCAACCCGAAACAATATCTGCTTTTTGGTTTTTCAGCATTTTGTATAACGACGGTATTTCCTCAGGAAAATCTTGTAAATCTGCATCCATAGTAATCACAACATCACCTTTCACTTCTTTAAAAGCCGCGCTAAGTGCTGGAGACTTACCATAATTTTTACGGAATTTAATTCCTTTCACTTCTGTATTGAAGTTGGCAATATACTCTATAATTTGCCACGAATCATCTGTACTCCCGTCATCAACGAAAATAACTTCGAATGTAAAATCATTCTGTTCACAGACTTTTTTGATTCTGTAGAATAATTCCTCTAAGGAATCTTGTTCGTTCAGTAAAGGAACAACAACTGAAATATCCATATGTTAAAAAACACGTTTTTTTAAGAATTGTGAAAACATCGCTGCAATTGCGATGTAGAAAGATAAGAAAATTGAGGATAATCCGAAGAAGTTTTTCACAGTAAATAAATTAAGTGTTTTATAATCATCCGAATTTCTAAATGTTTCGATATCTTTTGCGACTTTTGGATCAGACATATTAGACGTAAAAGTATCTAATAACCCTTGTTTCAAACTATCTTGTGCCCATTCTCCATAAGTATTGAAGAATACAAAAATAACAATCAAACTCATGATTCCTGCAAAGAAAATCGTGTAGAAACCAACTTTAAAACCTTCTTTGAAAGTCATTAATTCTTCTGAAGTTTGATGATTTTTTGCTTTATTTTTCGATAAATTGAAAATTATTAAAAAACAATATAATGCATACAAAGGTAATACAATAAAACAGCAAATCATGAAGCTGTAAGTGTAATAATCTTTTACAGAAACTGTTCCGTTTAAAGAAAAATAAAAGTAAAGCGCGAAAAACAATGCTAATGTAATTGCTGTAAGCACCAAAGAGTTTTTGAAAATTTTATTAAAACTAATCATTCTGCAAAGATAATTATATCTCGTAATTCTTTCTCTATTAAATTGTATGATTTAAAAAGGAATTTATCTTCATAAATTCTTTTCTTCAATTATTTTTTACAATATCAATTACTTTTTTAGTTCTAATTTTTATTTGTAAATCAATCTATTAATTCAATCAGACCTAAGCAACAAGAAAGTTTTTTCAATAAACACTTTTATTTTTACAAAACTTTCTTACCTTTGCATCAGGCAAGTCCTACACAACCAGCTCCTGTTGAATCCTCCAGGACGGGAACGTAGCAAAGGTATACGGTCGTAGCGGTGTGATGTAGATCGCTTGCCTATTTTTATTTTTCTAAATTTCACTCCCACTTTTTTTTACCCCATTATTTATTCGTAAATTTGCAACCATTGATTTAAAGATTCAATGGAAACAAACAAAGCACCAAAGTACATTTTCGTTACCGGAGGAGTAACATCGTCGTTAGGAAAAGGAATCGTAGCATCATCATTAGGAATGCTACTAGAAGCAAGAGGATATAGAGTAACAATTCAGAAATTGGATCCCTATATAAATGTAGACCCAGGAACACTTAATCCTTACGAGCATGGAGAATGTTACGTTACGGAAGACGGTGCAGAGACCGATTTAGATTTAGGACATTATGAGCGTTTCTTGAACCGAGCAACATCTCGTGCTAACTCAGTTACTACAGGTCGTATTTATCAAACAGTTATAGAAAAAGAACGTCGTGGAGATTATTTAGGAAAAACAGTTCAAGTTGTTCCTCATATCACAAACGAAATCAAACGTCGTATCAAATTATTAGGTAATACAGGTGATTATGATATCATCATTACTGAAATTGGAGGTACGGTTGGAGATATTGAGTCTTTACCTTATATCGAATCTATCCGTCAGTTAACTTGGGAATTAGGAGAACACAATTCTTCTGTTATTCACTTAACATTAGTCCCTTATTTAGCTGCTGCGGGTGAATTAAAAACAAAACCTACTCAACATTCTGTTCGTACATTAATGGAAAATGGTATTCATGCCAATGTTTTAGTTACACGTACAGAGCGTCATTTACCAAAGGATGTAAAAGCTAAATTGGCTTTATTCTGTAATGTTCGCAAAGAAAATGTGATTGAAAGTATGGATGCAGACACAATTTATGAGGTTCCATTCTTATTACATGAACAAAATTTTGATGAAGTTGTTTTAAAAGGCTTAGATTTGCCAACTGATCAAGAACCAGATTTTACAGTTTGGAACAAATTCTTATCAAATCATAAAAATCCTAAAAACGAAATCGAGATTGCTTTAGTTGGTAAATACGTTTCGTTACACGATTCTTATAAATCAATTACAGAAGCATTTACACATGCTGCTGCAACTTGCGAAACGAATGTAAAAGTTCGTTGGGTATATTCTGGCGATATTACAGAATACAATGTTGGAGAGCAATTGAAAGGAGTTTCGGGAATTTTGATCGCGCCAGGTTTTGGAGATCGTGGTATTTTAGGTAAAATAATTGCTGCAAATTATGCACGAAGAAATAATATTCCAACATTAGGAATTTGTTTGGGAATGCAAATTATGGCAATCGAATTTGCGCGTAATGTTTTAGGTTACGAGAAAGCAGATTCAGCAGAAATGGATTTAACAACGCCTTATCCTGTTATCAGTTTGATGGAAGATCAAAAAGATGTTTCGGACAAAGGAGGAACAATGCGTTTAGGAAATTGGAAATGTGAATTAACTCCTAATTCAAAAATTGAGAAAATTTACAACACAACCGAAATCTTAGAACGTCATCGTCATAGATACGAATTCAACAATGATTTTTATGATGAATTTGTTGAAAACAATTTTATTCCAGTTGGTAAAAATCCTGAAACAGAATTAGTAGAAATTTTAGAACATAATCAACACCCATATTATATAGGTGTACAATTCCATCCGGAATATAAAAGTACAGTTGCTTCGCCACATCCTTTATTTATAAGTTTTATCGAAGCTTCTTTATTGAATAAACAAAATGATTTATTAAATGCAACAAGAGAAAAAATTTGATTTTAACCAAACGATTGGTTTTATTTTAATTGCAATTCTTTTTGGCGTATTCTATTTTCTAAACAAACCTTCGGAAGCGGAGGTCGAAGCACAGAAAAAAGAATTAGTTCAAAAGCAAGAGCAAGCGAAAAAACAGGAACAATTAAATAAAACAGCTACAACACAAGCTTTTCAAACTGTAGATCCTACATTAGCAAAAGATGTTGAAGTTAGTAATGATAAATTAAAAGTTACTTTTTCGCCAAAAGGAGCTCAAATTTCTGACGTACAAATCGTTGGATATACAGCTTACAATGACAAAAAAGATGGACATAAAGATCCTTTACATTTGATAAAAGATGGATCAAGTAAGTTCAATTTATCATTCAAAACAAAACAAGGAGCTGTTCTTAATGTTTCGGATTTAGTATTTGTGCCTCAAGTACAGAAAAATGCGAACAATACAATTGTGACGTTTACAGCGAATGCTCAAAATAGTCAAATTCAATACATCTATACATTAGGAGATTCTTATGGTATCGATTTCGAAGTTAAAACGCAAGGTTTATCTAACATCACTTCTGAGAAAAATGTAGATTTAGCGTGGACAATGGACGGTTTCAGTACTGAGAAAGGGAAAGATCAAGAGAAATATTGGTCACATACTTATTTTCAGTTCAAAGGAAACAAAGACATCGAATACGAATTATTTGGTTCTGACGAATGGGAAGAAGAGGAAGCTATTTCTTGGGTAGCCAACAAACAACAATTCTTCGCAACAGTTTTATCAAATGATGAAGGGTTTAAAACAACAAAAGGTGGTTCTAAAAACTCTGATAAAGAGGATTTAACTTATAGTAAACACTATCACTTAAACTCTAAATTAGAGTTGAAAAATAGTGAAATCAATTCTAAATTCACATGGGATTTTATTCCATTGGATTATAAAATGTTGAAAGATTACAACGACAAAGGATTCCAAAACTTAATTGACTTTGGTTGGGGATTATTTGGTTGGTTGAATAAATATTTCTTCTTGAATGTTTTCAAATGGTTAGCTTCTGTAGGAATCACTTACGGATGGGTAATCTTCTTGATGACAATCGTTGTAAAATTGATTTTATCTCCAATTATGTACAAACAATACCGTCAATCTGCATTGATGAAAGTTGTTCGTCCAGAGTTGAATGAAATCAACGAAAAATACAAGGATCCAAAAGATGCGATGAAGAAGCAACAAGAAACAATGGCAATTTATCGTAATGCAGGAATCAATCCATTAGCAGGATGTTTACCAGCATTATTACAAATTCCTATTTTCTATGCGTTATTCCGTTTCTTCCCGAACTTAATCGACTTGAGAGGTGTTCCTTTCTGGTTCGTAGATGATTTAACAGCATTCGATGATTTAATCAAATTACCAGAATGGGTTCCATTCCTTAATGGTCACTTAAGTGTATTCGCTTTATTATACATTGTTGCAATGATGATTTATTTTAAAGTTTCTGGATCTATGGATAACTTCCAAATGCCACAACAAGAAGGAATGCCAAACATGCAATTCATGAAATACATGATGTATGTAATGCCAGTTTTCTTCTTTGTATTCCTTAACAATTACGCTTCAGGTTTATCTTGGTATTATTTAGTATCCAATGCGATTAATATTTTCATCGTGTTATATATTAAGAAATATATGATTCACGAAGCGAAGATTCATCAAATCATCGAAACAAATAAAACGAAACCTAAAAAAACAGGTAAGTTTGCTTCGAAAATGCAAGAAATGATGAAACAAGCTCAAGAAATGCAAGAGCAACAACAAAAGAACAAAAAGAAATAATCACATTATATTTCAAATTCAAAAATCCGTTAATAATAATTAACGGATTTTTTTATTTATTTAAGACAATAAAAATTTTAGTAACCAATTTATTAAATATCAATAATTTATTCATTTAAAATACTTTTGTAGTGTACGTTACACACTTTTTATGAATAAATTCTTTTTTATTTATTATTTTCAGATTATTATTGTCTAAAAATAATAAATAACATGAATAATATTTACTCAATTAAAGACCAAACAGCAAATCCTGGACCTTTAGGATTATTTGGTTTTGCAATGACAACTATTTTATTAAACATACACAATGCAGGTTTTTTCCCTGTTAATAGTATGATTATGGGAATGGGTGTTTTCTTTGGAGGCGGAGCACAATTTGTGGCTGGCGTTATGGAATGGAAAAAAGGAAACAACTTTGGTAGTATTGCATTCATGTCTTATGGCGCTTTTTGGTTAACACTTGTATTTACATGGTTAGCACCAATGTTTGGCGTAGAAAAACCAGACGGAAATGCGATGGGATGTTATTTAGGAATGTGGGGATTATTTACATTAATCAACTTTTTCCAAACACTAAAAGGCAATTTGGTTGGTAAATTATTATTCGGATCGTTAACCTTACTATTCTTTTTATTAGCAGCAGGAAACTTTACAGGAGATCAAAGCATTTTACATTTTGCTGGTTGGACAGGAATCATCTGCGGATTTATTGCTTTCTACGAAGCTTCTGCAATTATGATTAATCAGAAATACGAGAAAAACATTCTTCCTTTATAAATAATATGAACAAAAAAAATCCTTTATCAGTCTCTGATAAAGGATTTTTTTTATAATTGTAATGAATTATTTATTAAACATTGGAGCTAATAATTTTTTCCAGATAAATAATAAAATTAATGATCCTAAGATTGAAAAAATCCAATCCAATGGACTGAAAAAACTTACTTCTCCATCATGAGAAATTCCTAAAATTGTACGCATATACGCTCCTAAATATGCACCAACAATACCTATAAGTGCAGTTACCCAAAATCCTCCCGGATCTTTACCTGGCATTATTGCTTTAGCAATTCCAGCACAAATTAAACCGAACACTAAATATACCAAAAAGCTCCAAACTACGGTAATACCTAACATAATAAATGAAGTTGTCATCATAATTAATACTATTTTTTATGGTTTTAAAAATTGTTAAGTAAATCTTAACTAAAATCGTTCCAAAAAGATAAGAAAAGTTTTTGTAATTTGTAAATTTGTAACACTATAAAATAAAATTTATGTCTCTAATCAAATCTATTTCAGGTTTTCGTGGAACAATCGGAGGAAAACCAGGAGATAATTTAACTCCAATAGACGCTGTAAAATTTGCAGCAGCTTACGGAACTTGGCTTAAGAATCAATCAAATCAATCAGAATATAAAGTAATTGTAGGGCGTGATGCTCGTATTTCTGGACAAATGGTTTCTCAATTAGTTTGTTCAACTTTACAAGGATTAGGAATTAATGTTGTCGATTTAGGTTTATCTACAACGCCAACTGTAGAAGTTATGGTGACACATTTGCATGCAGATGGAGGAATTATTTTAACTGCTTCTCACAATCCAAAAGAATGGAATGCGTTGAAATTATTGAATGCAAAAGGAGAATTTGTTTCTGCAACAGATGGTGCGCAAATTTTAGCTTTCGCAGATAAAGATGATTATACATTTGCTAAAGTTGATGATTTAGGTTCTTATGAAACTTTTGATGATGCAATTGATTTACATATCGAGAAAATTTTGGCTTTGCCATTAGTGAATGCAAAAGCGATTCAAGAGAAAAATTTCAAAGTTGCGATTGACGCAGTAAATTCAACTGGAGGAATTGCAATTCCTAAGTTATTACAACGTTTAGGTGTAATTCATTACGATATGTATTGCGAACCAAACGGGAATTTTCCACATAATCCAGAGCCTTTAAAAGAACATTTAGGTGATATCTGTAAAAAAGTAATCGACGAACAAGCTGATTTCGGAATTGTGGTAGATCCAGATGTTGACCGTTTAGCAATTATCGATGAGAAAGGTGAAATGTTTGGAGAAGAATACACATTAGTTGCAGTCGCAGATTATGTATTGTCAAAAACGCCTTCAGCAACAGTTTCTAACTTATCTTCTTCTCGTGCATTACGCGATATTTCTGAAAAATATGGTCAAAAATATTCACCATCAGCAGTTGGAGAAGTAAATGTTGTAGTTGAAATGAAAAACGTTGATGCTAAAATTGGTGGAGAAGGAAACGGTGGTATTATTTATCCAGAATTACACTACGGGCGCGATTCTTTAGTAGGAATTGCTTTATTCTTGACATATTTAGCTGAACAAGATAAATCAGTTTCTGAAATTAGAGCTTCTTTTCCAGCATATTTTATGGCGAAAAAGAAAATCGAATTAACACCAGAAATCAATGTTGACGAATTGTTAGTTAAAATTCAGGAAGTTTACAAAAACGAAGAAATCAATACAGTTGATGGAGTTAAAATTGATTTTCCTACTGAATGGGTTCATTTAAGAAAGTCAAACACAGAACCAATTATTCGTATTTATACTGAAAGTACCTCAGAAGAAAATGCAAATAAATTAGCTGATAAAATGATCGAAAGCATAAAAAATATCATCTAAAACAATCTATTTTAATTGTTTAACAAATGTGCAAAACTCTAACAATTCGTTATGATTTTTGCACATTTTATTTTGTAAATTAGTCTATCACTATGGACGAAGATTTTTTTAATAACGAGCTAATTGAAGGTTTTGAGCAAATGCTTGATAATCGTGAATATAAGTATTACGATTCGGAGGATTTGGTCGAAATTATTGAGTTCTATCTTGAAGTAAATGATAGCGAATATGCAAAACGTTCGTTGGATTTTGCAGAAAAAATGCATCCTGAAAATATAGATATCAAAATCAAGAGAATTGAATATTTTCTTACAATTGAGGATTTAAAAAAAGCTGCAAAACTCATCAAAGATTTAAAAGATTTAGCCGCAAACGAGTTAGATTATCTTCTTGTACAAGCGCGATTTTGGGGAATGAAAAATATGCCTCGAAAAGCGATAAGTTTTTATGAAGAAGCTTTGCAAATAGACGACGAAGAAACCGATTTTATTTGCAATAGTATCGGAAATGAATATTTGAATTTAGATGAAGTTCATTCTGCATTGATTGCTTTCAGAAAAGCATTGAAATTCAATCCAGAAAACGATTATACTTTCTACTCTATTATTCAATGCTACGAAGAAATTCATAATCCTGATGAATGCATCGAGTTTCTAAAAGATTTTATTGACGATAATCCATATTCGGAAGTTTCTTGGTTGCAACTTGGTCTGTTGTACAATCACAAAAAAATGTATGACGAAGCTATAAATGCGTTAGATTACGTGCTTGCGATTAATCCTAACTCTATTGTTGGTCATGCTAACAAAGCAGTTTCTTTAGAAGAATTAGGAGAATACAACAAGGCAATAGAAACATTAGAAGAAACATTAGAATTTGATGATTCGCCTGCTGTTACGCATATGAAAATTGGTGAATTGTATGAAAAGTTAGAGAAACCACAAAAAGCGTTGAAAGCTTATCATATTGCGATAAAAGAAGATCCGCAATTGGATAAAGTTTGGGCAAAAGCAGCTTCGCTTTACAACAAATTAGAAAATATTGAAGAAGCCGAATATTACATTCAGCGAGCGATAGAATTGAATGGCGATAATTACGAATATTATACAGATTCAACTTACTATTTTCTGAAACAAATGAAGTTTGAGGAAGCTATAAAAAACCTTTCGAAATTGGTTCAATTAAAGCCTTTAGTTTTCCATACTTGGTTTGCTTACGTCGAAACTTTAATTGCTGTTGGCGAATACGAGGAAGCGATTGCAGTCTTATTAACAGGCGCTTTAAAGAATTTTAATCGTGCCGAATTTTTCTATCAATTGAGTAATGTCTATTATATTACAGAGCAAGATCAATTAGGAAATGAAGCGTTGCAAAATGCATTAAGTTTGGATCGAAATTTAAAAGATTCTATGATCGAATATTATCCGATTTTAGAAGAAAAAATCAATCAAATTTCTGGAAATAACGAATAAAAATATAATTCTTAAGCCATCTTTTTTAGATGGCTTTTTTCTTCACAGTAAAATAACACAGGTTTATTCAAAAAAACTTAACTTTATGATACTAAACAAGCCTTATGAACTTTGTCGCACATCAATATTTATCTTTCGGAAATCAATCGCTTCAAATTGGAAATTTGCTTGGTGAAACTGTAAAGGGAAAACAATATTTAGATTTTCCAGAAGATATTCAGAAAGGCATTTTATTGCATCGTTCAATTGATACATTTACAGATTCTCACGAAACTGTCAAACAAAGTTCAAGTTATTTTCACGAAACACAACACAAATTTGCACCAATTATTATTGATGTGATTTATGATTATTTTTTGATTAAATATTGGAATAATTATTCTGAAACTCCTTTCGAAAAATTCAAATCAGATTGTTATCAATTATTTAAGGATGAATACAATTCGCTTCCAAAAAAACTACAAGAAATCATTTTTTATTTGTTGAAATATGATTGGTTCGAAAATTATTCGACCATAGAAGGCGTTCAAAAAACATTAAAAGGAATCGGAAGTCGAGCAAAATTTGAGAATAATTTACATCAAATCATTCCCGAATTTGAAAAAAATTATGCGAATCTAGAAACTGATTTTCTATCATTTTTTCCTCAAATCCAAACGCATTGCAAGAACTTTGTATTCATTGATTCTCAAGTCTAAATTTCATTTTAAGAATTCGATAAAATTCATTAGTTTAGGGCTGTAAACAAACAGAAAACCACAATGGATTTAACTTTTAATAAAAGAGAGGATCATAACAAATTATTACTTTCTAAACTACGCCAAAAACTGAAACAAGTTTACCTTGGCGGAGGTCAAAAAAGAATTGATGCGTTGCATAGCAAAGGAAAAATGTCTGCAAGGGAACGTATTGATTATCTTTTGGACGAAAAAAAACCGAACATAGAGATTGGTGCTTTAACAGGAGATGAAATGTACAAAGAACACGGCGGATGTCCTTCGGGAGGTGTTGTTGTGAAAATTGGTTACATTTCTGGTAAACAGTGTATTGTTGTTGCAAATGATGCGACAGTAAAAGCTGGTGCTTGGTTCCCAATTACAGGTAAAAAGAATTTGCGTGCTCAAGAAATTGCGATGGAAAATAAATTGCCAATTATTTATTTGGTGGACAGCGCAGGTGTTTATTTACCAATGCAAGATGAGATTTTTCCTGATAAAGAAATGTTTGGTCGAATTTTCCGCAATAATGCAATCATGTCATCAATGGGAATTACTCAAATTTCTGCTGTGATGGGAAGTTGTGTTGCTGGTGGAGCATATTTACCAATTATGAGCGACGAAGCAATGATTGTAGACAAAACAGGTTCTATTTTCTTGGCAGGAAGTTATTTGGTAAAAGCAGCTATTGGAGAAGATATTGACAACGAAACTTTAGGTGGAGCAACAACACATTGCGAAATCTCTGGCGTGACTGATTATAAAGCAAAAGATGATAAAGATGCGTTGGATAGAATAAAATCTATTGTTGGTAAAATTGGTGATTATGAAAAAGCTGGATTTAATCGAATTGAAGCAGCAAAGCCTGCTTTAGATGAGCAAGAAATCTATGGTATTTTACCTGAATCTCGTGCTGAGCAGTACGATATGTATGAGATTATTAACAGAATTGTTGATAACTCAGAATTGGACGAATATAAGCCTGATTATGGAAAATCAATTATTTGTACTTATGCTCGAATTGATGGTTGGGCGGTTGGAATTGTAGCTAATCAACGTAAAATCGTGAAGTCTAAAAAAGACGGAATGCAGTTCGGTGGTGTGATTTATTCAGATTCTGCGGATAAAGCGACTCGTTTTATTGCGAATTGTAACCAAAAGAAAATTCCGTTAGTTTTCTTACAAGATGTGACTGGTTTTATGGTTGGATCTAAATCTGAACATGGTGGTATTATCAAAGATGGTGCGAAAATGGTAAATGCAGTTTCTAATTCTGTTGTTCCAAAATTCACGATCATAGTTGGTAATTCTTATGGTGCAGGAAACTATGCTATGTGCGGAAAAGCATATGACCCTAGATTAATTGCGGCTTGGCCTTCGGCTCAATTGGCAGTTATGGGAGGCGAGCAAGCGGCGAAAGTTTTGTTACAAATAAAAGAAGCGACATTGAAAGCGCAAGGTGTAGAAGTTGATGAAGTGAAAAAGCAAGAACTTTTGAACGAAATTACAGCAAAATACAATGATGAAACAAGTCCTTATTATGCTGCGGCACGTTTGTGGACAGATGGAATTATTGATCCTTTAGATACGCGTAAATGGATTTCGATGGGAATTGAAGCTGCAAATCATGCTCCTATTGAGAAACAATTTAATTTAGGTGTTATTCAAGTTTAGAAAAACGAAAATATTTTTAAAAATAGAAGAGAATCCAATTTAGGATTCTCTTTTTATTTTTTGAATATTGTTTGAAACATGTAAATCAAATCTTGTCGAAAACTCCAATTCTTTACATATTCTACATTAATTTTGACTTTATCTGGCCAAAGAATTTCATCATTATATTGGATTGGATCTTCTACATTAGACAAAACTTCATCCTCATTTCTATATTTTAATTGAGCTGGACCAGTTATTCCTGGTTTAACTTTCAACATCAATCTATCTTCTCCAATCAATTTATCCGCATAACCAGCGACATCAGGTCGAGGACCAACAAAACTCATTTCTCCTTTTAGAATATTGAATAATTGAGGTAATTCATCTAATTTATAATCTCTAAGAATCTTTCCAATTTTGGTAATTTGATGTTGATTGGTTGTTATTGTCGATTTAGAAATTCCTTTAATCGTTCTAATTTTATAAATCTTGAAAAACCTTCCATTCTTCCCTACTCTTTTCTGTGTAAAAACGCCAAATTGATTGGTATCTATAGAACTTATGATAATTAACAAAACAATTAATCCCACTAAAAATATTAGTAGGATTAATGCAAGTATATAATCAAATATGTTCTTTAAGATCATTTCAATTAAAAGAATTTACCTTTAATTCGAGAAGCTAAACGTTTTATTTTTCCAAACGATGAATTATCAAAATTCTCATCTCCAGAAAAATAACCGTAGCCATAACCATAACCGTAGCCATAGCCGTAGCCATAGCCGTAGCCATAACCATAACCGTAGCCAGTTTTAATTTGGAAATCGTTGAATATAATTCCGACATTCGAAACTTCACCTTCATCATATTTATTAGAAATCGCATTGATAAAGTTTTTCTCCGAATAATTGTAGCGAGTTACATACAATGTACAATCTGCATAACGCATCAAATCGTACGAATCTGTTACCAAACCAATCGGTGGTGAATCTATAATTACAAATTCATATTTCTCTTTCAATTCAGCAAATAATTGATCCATTCGTTTACTTAAAATCAATTCTGAAGGATTTGGAGGAATTGGACCTGCTGTAATAATATCTAAATTTGGTAAAATTGTACGTTGCGTAATTTGATTTAATTCTAAATCACCCGCAACATAGTCTGTAACACCTGTTTTATTATTGATGTTAAAATCATCAAATATTTTTGGTTTACGTAAATCTAATCCAATCAGAACCGTTTTCTTATCCATAGAACCGATTGAACTCGCAATATTCATCGCGTTGAAAGTCTTTCCTTCACCTCCAATAAATGAAGTTACTAAAATCGTTTTATTATGTTCTTCAAGTCCTGGATTCTTATATAAATATTTTAGATTAGAACGAATTGATCTAAACGATTCTGAAATTCCTGATTTTGGATTATTGATTACAACTAAAGGCGAATTATCTCCTAATGGACCAACTAAACCAATAATTGGAATATTCGTACGACTTGTAATATCTTTTAATACACGAACTTTGAAATCTAATAATTCTTTAATCACTACATAAATCAAAGGAATCAATAAACCAATTCCCAAAGCTATTAAATAATTACGCTGCGGATTTGGATAAATAGAACCTTGACCTTGATTTTTAGCTGGATCAATAATTGTGATATCAGATACGATAGATGCTAAAGATAAATCAGTTGTATTTAATTGATTAATTAAAGTTGAATACAATGTACTATTCAATTCAAATCCACGATTCGCTTCAACAAATTCAATTTCTTCGTAAGGTAAATCTTTCGCTTTGAATTCAGATTCCGCTAACTTAGCATTAATCATTGACAGATCAGTATTCAGCTTTTGTAAATGCGCATTAACTACATTCGAAATGTTATTTCTAGTTTTAGCTAATTGACGATCAATTTCTCTAATCTCATCAGTGTTAGATTTATAAACCTTAAGCATTTGCTCGCGCTGATTTTCAAGATTATCTAATTGATCAACATTCGTCATGTAATAAGACACATCAAGACCGGCAATATTAAGCGCAATTAAATTATCAACACTACTCGATTTTTTAGGCATTAAACGATGTAATGCATTGATTTTCTCTTCTACAGTTACGCGTTCTTTATCTAATTCAGTAAGCTTCCCTAAAAGCTCACCTTTTTTTGTATCGAAATTATAAACTCCTGTTTTCTTCTGTAACTCTTGCAAATTGTTTGTTGCGCTATCTAGCTTAAGCTTTACTGCTGCAATTCGTTCTTGTAAATATTTACGTGTTTGGTAGGCTGATAAATTTCTTTCTGCTAATTCATTTTCTATTAAAACTTGAATTGAATTGTTTAAAATATCAACTGCTTCATTCAAACTTTCAGCATTTTTTGAAACAGCTATTATACTTGAAATTTTAGATGGATTTGTGACATTAAAATTCTGTACAGCTCTTCCTGTTGCATCTTTGATTGTGACTAATTTAAATGATATTGAGCTCTCAGAAAATGGTACATTTGAACGAGTCAACATGATTTTATAATTTTTACCTACCATCCATTGATTATAATAACCAATTTTAGGTAAATTCAACTCGTCAGACTTTATAATACTATCTTTAGTAAATTGATATAAAGAACCATTTTTGTTCTCGACTTCAAAATAAAAAGAGTTATGATCTTTAGGTTTTACTTTTACATCAACATATGCAACTTGTTGATGTAATGTATCAATATGAACATGAAAAGGAGCATCTAATTTATATATATTAGATTTTTTTAAACGTCCTTCTTCAGTATAGAAAATATAAGATTCTGCTCTTTTTACAACTTTCTCATTATGAATACGAGAAGTTAATGTATACGATAACCCATCAATTTTATTTGCATTTCCTCCCCAAATAAAATTAATAGAGTTAGAGGCTAATGAATTATTGGCAGAACTATTATCTTTAATTTTAAATGTTGTATTTGCTGTATAAATTTTGTTCAGCCTCCAATTATTAAGATAATATGCTACCGCCAACGCGATTAGCATCGAAATTATATATAATGGCCAAGCATTCAATAATCTTGGGATAAGCCTTTCTACATCAATAAAGTCAGATTGTTTTTTCTTAACTTTTTGATTAATTGTTGTATCTGCCATTATTATATTTTATCAAAGAATAAATAAACTCCTAAAATTGTTGCAATTGCTCCCATTACAGTAGTAACAACAGTAAGAGGATTTAGTCCTACACCCCATACTTTTTCTTTACGAGGATTAACAACAATAATATCATTATTCTGAATCCAATAATACTCAGAATTCATAATAGATTCTTTTGTTAAATCGACATAAACCTGCTTTGTTCCATCTAAATCTGTTCTAATAATTCGTACATTCTTTAAATCAGCATAGATATTATTCGTTCCAGATTGGGCAAAAGCATCTAGTAACGTCACATTTTTTTTAGGTGCTCTAAAAACTCCTTGACTTGCTTCTCCTACAATAGTATATTCTATTCCCGCTAAATTTACATCGATAAAAGTTCCCTTTTCATCGTAGATTTTATAGAACTCATCTTGAATTTTCTTTCGAGCTTGTTCAATAGTAAGACCTTCTAATTTTATTTTCCCAATACGAGGTAACTCAATTGCTCCGTCTTGTCTTACATACACTCCATTTCCTGCTTGAGTACTATTACCTGAAGTAATAAAATCACTAAGAATTCCCATAGAAGCTCCTGCAGCAGAAGAAATATTAATTAAAATTTGATCATTTTTTTGAATATGATATTCAGGTTTTTCAAAAGAAATCTTACCATTTGCATCTAATTTTAAATTAGGATCTGGCTGAATTAGTTGAACATCTTTTAAAGATATACATGAAAACAAATTCATGATTATCAACAAAATAAAGGTTTTGGTTAAAGTTGATTTTAAGTTAAGCATTTTTATAATGATATTTTTTTATTCTTTTTTAATACTACAGCATATCGTAGAGAGACAACAAAACTAATTGATGAAACAATAAAGATCAAAAATAGTTTATTAATTTCAATATTTCTAAAATAATACCCAATGAATATAAAAAAAATGTTAATAAGTACTAATATTATAGAAGTTTGAATATGAGTTAACCCTAATTTTAAAAACTGGTGGTGAAGATGGTTTTTGTCAGCTGAAAAAGGACTTCTTTTTCTAAGAATCCGGATTGTAAAAACGGATAATGTATCTACTATTGGAATTACAAAAATAAAAAGAAGTAAAACAGGACCCGTTTTTAATCCTAAACTTGATGTTTCACTAATATATAAAAAACGAATTGCCATAAAAGTCAAAATAAATCCTATAACCATAGAACCAGTATCTCCCATAAATATTTTAAACTTTTTAGACAAATTATACCTTCCAAAACCTAATAAAACTGCTAGTGTACTAATCGCCAAAATTCCAATTCCGTAATCAAATATTCTATAGAATATATAAACAAAACACAAACTAATTACTATACCAATTCCTGCAGCTAAACCATCAATTCCATCAATTAAATTAAACGCATTTATTAAGACTATGAAAACAAAAATGGTTAAAATAACTCCAATAAAGTAAGGAATTTCATAGATTCCAAATAACCCTGAAAATGACTTAATCATTATACCAGAACCAAAAATGATTAAAATAGTACTTATAATCTGACCATATAATTTTTTATCAGGAGCTACAACTAATAAGTCATCCATTAATCCAATAAAAAATAATATTGTAATTGCAGATAAAAAGAAAGAATAGTTAACACCTAATTCAGTTGCAAATATTGAGGTGGATACAACAATCCCAAAAAATAAAGCTACACCTCCTAAAGTTGGCACTTTATTTTCATGAGAACTTCTCTCTCCAGGCACATCCATCAATTGTTTTTTATATGATATTCGTATAATTTTTGGAATCGATATTAATGTAATAAATAAAGCAGAAAAAAATGCTCCAAATATATTGACATATAAGGGAGAGATATTTAATGTATATAAATACTCTAATAATTTAAAATTTTCCATATTTTTTTATTCCATTAATTGCCCAAAAAAAAGTGTAATAAGACGATTTAAAAAAATTCATTTTTAAATAATATCTATAAACATTATATTGTTTTTTTACAATTCGTAATTTATTTCGAGAAACTGAGTTGTTTCTAATTCTATAAATAGCTAAAGATTCATTGATTGCTCTTGCATATTTTATTTTACCTAACAAATCTATCCACATTGCATGATCTTCCCGAAGTTCTACATCTGGAACCGGTATTTTTCCAATTCGTTTTGAATCATATACAGATGTTAACATCGGAATAGGACAATTATATAAAATTCGATTTCGATCTACTTTGTCTACAGCAATAAAATCTGCTAACAATGGTTTTAAATTTTCATCAACCCGTTTATAACTTGAATAAACTAACTCTTCATTATTCTCTATTAAATAATTAATTGTAGTTTCTAAAAAATTAGGAAGCCATAAATCGTCACTATCGAGAAATGTTATAAATCTACCTTGTGCTTTATTTAATGCTAAATTTCTAGCATAGGCAGCACCTTGGTTTTTAGATTGAATAACTAATTTTATTCGTTCATCATTAAATGATTGAATTATTTCGACAGATTTATCTGATGAACAATCATCTACAATAATCCACTCCCAGTTCTTATAATTTTGAGATTTTATTGAATCATATGTTTCTGAAATATACTTTTCTGAATTATAACAAGGCGTTATTATAGATATTAATTCCATTTCCATAGCCCGTAAACCGCTTCTTTATTAAAAACTGTTCTATAATTTGAGAAATTTGATTTATGTGCTTGCTTTATTTGAAACCAAAAAATCAATAATACAGTATAAGACACAAAACTCAAATAAATAAAATTTCTTTTAAATTTATCCCCATCAAATACATATACTAATCTACCAACTGCAAGCCCTAAGAAAACTAAATAAAATCCAGGTAATCTAACACCAAAAATTCCTTTTCCTAAAAAAAAGTATAATAAAACTCCAAAAACAAAAAGATTACGGAAATAACAATATAATTTATCTTCTACAGCATATTTATTATAAATAATAATTGAAAGAATTGAAATAATCTTCACGAAATCACCTACTGCTACACCATTACCTTGATCATATAACTGACTTTGATAACTCTCAAATTTATCTTGACCAATTGGCATAAAATCCATAATGATTTCTATAATTGAATTTAAACCTGTATAAAACCCTATAATTGAAAACACAACTAACCAGCCTATAAATTTTTCATCAAACTTCATTGGGGCAATCCAATAAGCAAGTAAAAAAACAATTATAGATTCATGAAATTGAAATCCAATTGTAATACAAATCAAAAACTTTATTAGGTTACGATCGATTACATAACGTATAGAATAAAGTGCAATTGCATTTGCTAATCCTTGCCTAATATGTACATGCTCTTCGAACATAAAATTCGGCATCGCATAAATAAATAATACTAAAAAAGGAAATCCTCCGTATTTATAGAAAGTTGTTGTCTTTAGAATAAGAGAAGTTGTTGCAACTATTAAAGTAAGCATCCCAAAATCAAAACCATAATCAACAAGTATTTTATTCAGGCCTAAATATCCTTTCTCCATACCTGCCATATAGGCAAAACGACCAAACTCTGACCAATTTACATAAGCCAATGCATTAAAAGTATCAAAATATGCTACCCAATCAGGACTCAATGCATATCCCAATCCAGCAGTTAAACACATTATCACAACAATTAATACATATGATTGTTTACTAACCTTTTTATTAGAAAACTCTAAAAAAGATGCAACAAGTAGAAATGCAAATATGAATAAATAAATAAAACTCACTACCGATTAAAATTTAAGTAATAGTTGAGGATAAATCATGGCTAAATGGTAAAAAAATCTTTTTTTCAATGGTAATGAATTTAAATAGTTTTTATCAAAACGCTTGTAGTTTTTAAGTTCTTTTTTTGTTAAGTTATTTGCCTTTAAAAAGTCATTCAAAACATTTAACATTTTACGCTTCAATTTTTTATCTTTCACATAAGCCAAATAAGCTAAATACGAATAATAACCTTGTATAATTTGAAAACGCTTTAACTCAGTTGCAAATGTATTGTATTTACTCTGATAAAAATAATTTGTCACCTCATTTACAGCAACAAACATATCCAAACCTTTCTCCGTATGTGTTTTTGTAATAGAATCTTGTCGTTCGAAATACTTATAAAAAGGTTCATTTATTTTAGAGATAATACTAGAATCTAAAACCAATTTCGGAATCAATTCTATATCCTCAAAATGAATTCCTTTTCTAAATTGATGATTCTCAAACAACGATTTTTTGAAGATTTTATTACAAGCAAAGCAACTCATTTCACCAAAAATGGTAAAATCTTCTGCTAAAATCATTTTTTCTGGCAATTGAGGCGATTGCGGTAAATCACGAAATTCTTTACCATTTTCATCAACTTTTACCAAATCACACAAAACAATTTCAGATTCATCTCTTTTCGCCAATTCATACATTTTCTCCAACATCGTTAAATCAATATAATCATCAGAATCAATAAAAGCAATAAATTCTCCTTTTGCTTTATCAATACCAGCATTTCTCGCATCACTTAATCCTCCATTTTCTTTCTGAATAGAAATTATGCGCGAATCTTTAGAAACAAATTCATCAATAATTTCTTGAGAATCATCCTTAGAACCATCATTTACAACAATCACTTCAATTTCTTTCAACGTTTGATTCAATATCGAATTTAAACATTTCGAAAGATATTTTTCGGTGTTATAAACTGGCACAATGACTGATATTTTAGACTGAATTGACATTATATTTTATCAAAAATTGATTCGTATTGTTGAATTATTTTTTCTTTACTAAATCGAGAATAAATACTCGAAATTATTTGTTCTTCTAAATGATTTTCTTGCAAAGCCTCTTTTATTTTTTCTGCAAAACCTTTTGAATCTGAAATTGGAAAAATTTCTGCATTAATTCCTTTTTGTACAATTTCATTGATTCCTCCTGGACAATTATTTGCCAAACTATAAGTTCCACAAGCTCCAGCTTCCAACAAAACATTCGGAAAACCTTCGTAACGAGAAGAAAGCACAAACAAATCTGCATTCTTTAAATAAACAAATGGATTTGAAACTTTTCCTTTAAACGTTACATTATTTAAACCTAACTCTCCTTTTTGTTGAGCTAGTTCATCTTTAAAAGCTCCATCACCAAGAATCGTTAAATGTATATTTTCTCCTTTCAATTCATTCATCACATTCAATAAAAGATCAAAACCTTTTCGTGGTGAAAGATTTCCTATTGCCACAATATTTTTATAGCTCATGTTAAAACCAACATTAACACTTTCTATTTTTAATCGATTAATCAAATCAAAATCAACAGGATTATTAATTTTCACAATTTTATTTTCCGAAATTCTAAAATTCTCAATCAGATCATTTTTCATGTCGTCGCTTTGTGCAATAATCTGATGAAAATTATTATGAAATCGATAAAAGAATAAAATTTCTTTACGTTTTACATGTTTAGAAACCACATTTGTTTCTCTTGTGATAAACTTAGTTTTAGGAAACAACGAAATAATTGGTGATAAAAAAGCCGAAATTTCTCCCCAACCTGTAAAAACGATTTCTGGTTTCAACTTTTTAATCAACGGAATAATTTTGAAAATCGAATAACGAATACGAGAAACCTTTAATTCAATAATTTCAACATCATCTTTCAAATGATTCAAATAATAACCTTCTTTTTTGAACAACACCAATTTTGGACAGAATTTTGTTCGATCTAATTCATTACAAAGCGTTGTAATTACTCGCTCCGCACCTCCTTGATTAAGATCTGGCAATATGAAAAGTATTGTTTTCAAAAAATTTTAATCAATTCTATTATTAATATAACCTTCCGTTGCTTTTTCGTTCGAAATAATTTGCATTGGATTTCCTGTCACAATCGAATTATCTGGTACGTCTTGCGTTACATAACTGTTTGGCGCAATCAACACGTTATTTCCAATTGTAATTCCACCAACAATTACGGCATTTGTACCGACCCAAACATCATCTTTCAAAATTGGAAAACCTTTCAATTTTCCTCTATTTGTCTGTCCTAACGTTACGCCATGCGCTATATTGCAATTTTTTCCTATTTTACATTTCGGATTAACAACAACAGTTCCCCAATGACCTAAATTTAAACCTGCTCCAATTTCTGTTTTTGCAGAAATTTGATAGCCATATTTAATCGAATAACGACGCAGCAATAAACGATAAATCAATCCTAAAGGATGTTTTGTAGAATATTGTTGAGCTTTTCTTAAACAATAAATAAAACGAAAACCTGGACTTATAAAGCCTTTCAAAAAAGGAGAATTCGTCCAATATCCAAAGTTTCGATAAAAATCTTTCTGAATAATTGTCTTCATAATTTAGTTTAAATATTTTTCAATTGAATTTACTGCATTACCTAACTCAAAAGGTAATGTTTTTCCTTCAATGATTTGTTGATATTTATGGGCAATTTCAGGATTTTGAATAAAATATTTCATTCCATCATAAATTGCTTCCTCTTCATTATGGATAATATACCCTAATTCGCCATCATTCAACATTTCTCTAACTCCCGAAACATCTGTTGTAATAATTGGTTTTGCTAAAACCATCGCTTCAAATAAAACAGTTGGATAACCTTCGTAACGAGAGGACAAAATATAATAATCGGCTTGAACAAAATAAGGATATGGATTTTCTTTGAAACCAATCAAATGTGCTGTTTCTTCAACTTTTAATTCTTCAACCAATTTTTTGATATTCGGAAAATCATAACCATCACCAACAATCCAAACTTGATGTTGAAAGCCTTCGTCTAACAATCTGCGATGCGCTCTCAATAGACGATCAAATCCTTTTTGTGGAAAAACTGTTCCGATTGAAACAAATGTCGGTTGATCAGTTTTTTTCTGAATCTCACAAGGTTCTAATGCTGACTTTTTAATTTCATTGACATCAATAGGATTATAAATTCGAACCACTTTTTGTTTTTGTTCATCTGAATTTGCTAAACCTAAAAATAATTGATTAATTTTTTCTGAAATCACTAGAATCTGATCAAACTTGAAAAAGTTTTTCAATCGTTTTGTTGTATATTCAGGAATATTCGACAAATCATTGTGAATCCAAACTATTTTTTTAGAAGATTTAATCGGAGAATTCAAGATTTCATCTGCCATTCCATGAATTGCCGCAAACTCTATATCGTATTTTTTATTCGGTAAAATAAATTTGTAAAGCAACTTTGGAAATGATGACAAAATCTTTTGATAAATCACTCGAAAAGCTTTTTTCGGAATATCCTGCGGACGATTTGTCGTAATCATTTCACCTTTATTCAAATAATAGATATTAATCCAAGACGGCACATCTTTGAGATATTTACCCGAATAAAGATTTAACAACAAATCAATTTCGTATTTTTCTGGTGAAAGATTTTTGAGAAAAGTTACCAATACTTTTTCAGCACCTCCATGACGAAGTGAGCCAATACGTATTAATATTTTCTTTTTCATAGTTTAGGTTTGTGCAAAATTAATAATTTTGTGAAACCTTAAAAATAAATTACTTAAAATAACCTAAAACTATGTTAGAAAATTTTAAATCAGTTCTAAAAACAAGCCCATTCAAAATTATAGGATTATTAATTATAGGATGGATTGTGATGGTTGGATTGAATTATTTTTTAAACGAAAACCATTTTTTTACTGGTTCCAGAATTACTTTTCCAATAAGTGTCGTATATTTTTCTACTATCACTTTTCAAGGTGTCTTATTTTCAATATTTTTTTTATTAACAGGTTTATTCGCATTAAAAAATTATCATCATCTAAGTATTTTAAAATTATTTATTGCTTACATCTTGTTAATAATATTTGGAAACCTAGCTCAAGGTTCAATCCATCAAACTTTTTTAAGATCATTTCTTGATACTGATTTTCAATACTTTCATGATGTAGTTAAAATTAAAAATGGCTATACATTCATTTCAAGTTATAATGAGATACAAGATACTTTAACAATGCATGCCAAAACACATCCTCCTTTTGCTGTTTGGATACAATATATTATTTACAAAATTTTTAACGAGTCAGTACTTGGTTTAGCTATCGGAATGTCTATTCTTTCACTTTGTTCATTTTTTCCTTTGGTAAAAATTATTGATTTTTTCAAAATAGAAAACTCTAAAAGAAATATTCTTCTCTTAATTTTTGCACTTATTCCTGCTGTGAACATTTATAGTATTGTATCAATAGATGCTGTGTTTCTATTTTTTAGTTTAATTTTTTTATATGGAATGTTAATCATATCAAGATCGAATTCTATAAATATTAAAGGAATATTATTAGCATTTATAGGATTTTCTTTAGCAAATAGTATATCATTTAGTGGAACTTTTTTTGCCTGTGTTGCAGCAATATTATCAATATATCAATTAATCATTGAAAAAAATAAATACACAATCATTAACTTTATAATTGTAGGAATCTTATTTCTTTTCTATATTTTATTACTTCAATTAATACTTGATTATAACCATATTGAAGCTTTTTTCAATGCTTCAAAACTTGAAAACCCTAATGGTTTTAGAGGATTTCATCAACCAATTGTTTATCTTTTTACACGTTTAGAGAACATTAGTGAAATATTACTTTTCTTGTCTTTTGGTTTTTTCGCCTACCTATTTACCCCAAAAGTATTTAATCTTAAAAAGAATGAAATTAATTTTTATTTGCCAATAATAGCGTTCCTCTCTTTAATGCTAATGTTTTTGACAGGTGCCTATGGAACAGGAGAAACAGCAAGAGCTTGCCTTTATCTTTACCCTTATATACTTTTACTATTAATCAATGTAAAGGAAGTAAACGTTTTAAAAAACATAGCTTATATTGCTCTTCTACAAACATTCGTAATGCAATTAATAGGAGATTATTTTTGGTAAATGAGTTAATTAAAATATCTAAAATTAGATTTTGTGGCGATCGAAAACATTGCTTCATCACCTTTTGTGTCACCAAAAGCTATGATTTGGTCATATAAAGACAAATCAATTTCTTTCTCGATTCTATTCTTTTTTTCTTGGTAATTACAATTTGGTGAAGCAAATTTCCCTGTAAAAAAGCCTTGTTCATCATATTTTGCTTTGGTACAAATTAGTCCCATTTCATAATAATCTGCATAAGGTTGAATCCAAAAATCGACTGAAGCCGAAACGATAAATTTGTCATTATAATTACTTAATGATTTAATATATTCATCAGCTTTAGAATAAATTAATTCTTGATGATTTTTTTCGAAATAATTTTGAGCTAATTGATTAATTTCAACATAAGATTTTCCTTTCAAAAATTTAGAAATAAACATTTCTTTTACAAAACCAGCATCAATTATCTTCAATTTTGAAACGATAAATAATGGAATAAATATCAGATAATTAATAAAGTAAACTTTAGGAAAAGAGAATTTTAAAAAATCGAATAAGGTATCTTTACAAGTTAATGTTCCATCAAAATCAAAAAGGTATAAATTGCGATTCATTACATTTTCATTTTTTTGAAAATAAATTCAGGAACATTACGAATTATCATCATAATTCCCCACCATAAAAATGTCACATAAACAACATTTTTCTTTTTGACATAAGCCTTATAAATAATATTAGCCGCTTGATCTGGTTGAGCAGTTAATGGTTTTGGTGTTTCGATATCAGCTGTCATTTGCGTATCCATAAATCCTGGAATAACCGTCATTACATGAACTTTTTTATGGAATAAATAATTTCTCAAACCAGCTAAATAAGCTGTGAAACCAGCTTTTGCAGATCCATAAATAAAATTGCTTTGACGACCACGTTCACCAGCTACAGACGACAATCCAATGATAGTTCCCGAACCTTTTGCTTCGAATTTCTGCGCAAAATGATTAATTAAGACAATTAATTTTGAGTAATTAACTTCTACTATTTGTTTCGTATTCCAATCATCATATAAACCATCTTCCGAATTTTTCCCTAAATATCCAGCTGCACAAAACAATAATTCAGAATCGATATGAGAAATTAAAGAATAATCGTTTTCTTTTGTTAAATCGAAATGAACAATCTCGCATTTTTGCTCATATTTTGCATAAAAATGTAGTGCTAATTTCTTTGTTTTTTCGATGTTTGATGTAAATAAATAAACCATCGGAAATCGTTTACCTTCTTTCAAAACCTTTTCTACAAAAGCTATTGCTACATCAGAATTTGATCCTATTACTATCATTTTTGCTTAAATCTATTGATACGTTCGTTTTGCATCGACTCGAATTTTGGAGAATCGATATGTTGTAAATAATCTGTCAAGGCTGGATTGGACATCGCGTCTTTTGTTCGGTAAATATGTCCTCCATAATCCATCACAATTTTATCTAAACTTGCAATTAATTTCTCTAGTTTATTGTTTACTTTAAAGTCTAAAGCCAAGGTATATCCTTTCATTGGAAACGAATTATAAGCTTTTGGATTATTATCACCAAACAATTTCAATACTACTAAAAAAGAACCATTTCCACTAGCAGCAATTGTTTCCAAAATCTTTCGCATTCCTTCTTTTCCCGTCTCCTTTGGAATCACAAATTGATATTGAATAAATCCATTTTTCCCATAAATACGATTCCAATTATGAACAGCATCTAACGGATAAAAAAATGTTTCGTAATCCACATAATTTTTCAAATGCTTTTTACCTTGTTTATTAAAATATAACCAATTGAAAATCTTGATTGATAAAGGATTTAACGCAAAATTTGGAAAGAAAAATGGAATATTTAAGTTTAATTTCTTCTTAATTTTTAAAGGATTCTTTTTGAATTTTTGAGGTAACTCGTCTAAAGTCGCATGTTCGCCACGCAACATAATCGATTTTCCTAAGGAAGTACCTTTTTGTAAACAATCTAACCACGCAACATTATATGTCCAAGATTCAGAAGATTCGAACAAATCAAAAATCTCATCTAAATTCTTTGCCTGAATTGCTTCATTTCGAATATATGCTGACTCAATTTTTTTCAACATAAATTTAGCAGAAATAACAATCCCTGTTAATCCCATTCCTCCTATTGTTGCCCAAAATAAATCTGTGTTTTCATTTCTTGAACAATGTAAAATATCTCCATTTTCGATCATTAAATCGAAATGAATTAAATGATCAGAAAAACAACCATCGATGTGATGATTTTTTCCATGAACATCTGATGCAATTGCTCCGCCAACTGTAATAAATTTGGTTCCAGGAGTGACTGAAATGAAATATCCTGCCGGAATTGCAACTTCTAAAATATCTGATAATAAAACTCCAGATTCAACTTCTATAATTCCATGTTCGCGATCAAAATCGATAAATTTATTCCATTTCGATGTTGAAATAATTGTATTTTGTAATGATGCATCTCCATAACAACGACCATTTCCTCTCGCAATAACTTCTTCATTTGAAAGAATTGCTTCCTGAAATTCTAAAATTGTAGTTGGAGAGACAACATTGGCTTTTATAGATGGATATAGTCCCCAATTGGCAACTGGGATTAATTTTTTATTTTCCATTGTTAAAATAAATCAATAAAACATAACAGATTCCCCACATAACAATTAAAATTTGAAGAAAATGATCTTTAAAAATCAATTTAGTCGGAGATTCTGTTTTAGCATATACAAACGTCTGTTGCAAATAGCGCAAAACGGCTGCAAAAACAAAGACAAAGGTATAAATAATATAATGGTGAAATTTGGATTGTGTTTCTGGGGAAAGAATAAACATCATGTAACAAATTACAGCGACAGTACATGTTATAGCTAAGGCAGAATTAAGAAAATTGAGATTATATCCGTCTAGCGATTTTCTTGTAATACCTTCGAGTTCGGCGTTGATTAATTCCCCTCTACGTTTTCCTAAAGCTAAAATCAAAGCCAAATCAAAAACCAATAAAATCGTCCAATCTGTCACTAAAATCCCCGTCATATAACCGCCTACAAAAACTCTTAGTAAGAAACCAAATGCTATTATCATCACATCAAGAATTGCAATTTGTTTTAATTTGAATGAGTAAGCTAAATTCATAAAAAAGTAAATTCCAACAAGAATTGCAACCTGTTTATTTCCAAAAAAATAAATCAAAATTGATGTTACAATGACTAAAATAACAAATAGAATTAAAGCATTTTGCTTCGATATTTTACCACTTGCGAGTGGTCTATTTTTCTTTTCGGGATGTTTTTTATCTTTTTCAATATCAACGTAATCATTGATAATATAAATACTACTCGCGACAAAAGAAAAAATTAAAAAGCCATAAAACGACTCAATAAACAAATCGATATTCAATAAATTTCCCGAAAAAAATATTGGTAAAAAAACAAATAAATTTTTTACCCATTGGTTAACACGTATAAGTTTTAAATAGTTTAGCATTTAATTATTATTTTTCCAATCTCTATAAATCTGATTTGATTTTTCTCTAATTTTTCCTAAATCATCAATATAATAAATAAGTTCCTTTATTTTAGTGTCGTAATTATCGTTCACAAAATTTAATAAATCTGTCCACTCTTCAAAAGATAATTCCACAAAGTTTTCTGTAGCATAACATTCCGAACCTTTAGCATTTAATCTTAGCTGATAATTTAGACGTTTTATTGGTGTATTATACTGGGATTTATATATATCAGCAAAAATAGTTTGTTTAAAATGTAAATCAGATTTATCCATTTGCATATAATTTATTTCAAAATCTATAGGCAAAGGAACCGAAATATGATAAAAAAACAAATTAGGTTTAATTTGTAAACCTGATAAAATATGATGAAATATTGTATTTACTTTTATGTGTTCTTTATGCCAATCAATCGGAAAGGGAATAAATATATTAGAAATACTTTTATTATTTAATAATTCTTTTAAATCTGAGTAATCTTCATAACTGTTAGATACAACCAATTCAAAACCAATTTTATTCTTTAATTCAATCAATTCATTTCTTCTTACAGTTTTATTTGTTTCATTATAATTATTTCCTAAGAATTGAAAATAATAAACGATTGTATTTTTTTTCAATAACAGCTGACTATTACCTATCCATTCGTCATCGGCATGAGGAACCAACACTAAATTTTGGGATTCAGATACATCAAATGGTTTTCTATTTTTATATGATTCGACTTTTTGAAAATGATATTGTAGATACCATTTTAGCAGATATTTATAACGTCGTAATTTATTTTTTAATTGTTTACTAATCATACAAAATTATTATTCAATTAATGAATTCCATTGATTAATAATTAGATCTTTTCTCCACTTTTCAGAATTTTCTCCACTTAATTTATTGAGTAACTCTAAATCCTCTTCATAATCAATTAAGTATTGTAATTTTTCTTTAAAAAGTTGTTTATCATTCATAGGAATTAAAAAACCATTTTTCTCATTCACAATATCAGAAGGTCCATACTTGCAGTTATAAGAAATTAATGCGTTAGCTGTTAAATTCGCTTCAATCAAAACCGTTGGTAAACATTCGGTTTTACTTGTAAAAAGAAAAATTTTACTTTTCGAAAGTTCTTGAAAAATTTCTGAAATAGTTTGACTTCCTAAAAATAGAATTTTATCATTTAAAATCTCAATAGATTTCACTTTGTTTTCTAACTCATTTTTAGATGGTCCATCTCCAATAATCTTAAATTTAAAATCTTTTAAATTGATTTCATTAACTATATCAATCAATTCACCAACATTTTTATCCGCATCTAATCGACCAACATAAATTAACGTATTTTCTTTTTGATCAATCAAACTTTCATCAAAAGATTCAAAAGGTTCTCCTATTAAATTAGGAATCAAGTGAACATTTTTATGAATATTTTTATAATGTTCTAAAGAATTGGAGTTAATACAAACAACACCTTTCAAATTTTTGTAATGTTTTCGTAAAGTATCTTTCCATAATTTTCCTCCTACTTCAAAATTTGCATGTTCCCAAGCAATTGTCTTTCCTCTTACTTTTTTATTCAATGCTAATTGAGCAGATAATTTATACCAACTTGAGATAATTACATCATAATTTTGACCATTCTTGTTCATCCATTTATGTAACATTTCCCATTGACCGAAATCATACACATAATTTTTGATGTTATTTTTATAGGGCAATTTTGGAAAATACTTATTCAAGTTAACATTAATTTTTTGAAATCCCCAATGCGAAAAAGTATCAATTACAATAATCTTAACTCGATGGTCTAATTCAAAAAAGCTACTTTTTTCATTGATCATAATCACAATTGAAACATCATAACCTTTCTCCACTAATTCGTTCGCCAAGGAAACTAATACGCGTGCGACTCCCCCAGCCTTGAAAAGCTTGTAATAAACAAATAGTATTTTTTTTGGTTGGTTGGTCATATTACTACTTCTTTAAAATATTCTTTAAATCTTTACTCAAAACTGTATTGAATTTTTCAACTCCAATTTGATTCAAATGGTTATTGTCAAAAAAATCTGTAGAATCTTTCAATTCAATTAAGTTTTGATAATTTTTATAATTACCTAAATTACTTAAAAAACGATCCACATCTTTATTATTATTAATTGATTTATAAAGCGTTTTTGTAATAGGTGCTTGAACAATATAAACATCAATTCCTTTACTTTTTATAAACTCTATATTATTTATCAATTCATCTTTTTGACTTTCCCTTAAATCCCATTTCGAGATTTTTTCATCATTAAATATATTTTTTCTAAAATCAGTTTCGACAAATCCTGTTAGCGAAATATAAGTATCTTCTCCTTGATGAATTTCTTCTTTAAATCTTTTATTCAAACCAAAAGTTTGACGAAATCCAGAAAAAATTAAAGTATTATACGCTAATAAATTATGCACTTCATTTGCCATTTCAATTGAATTGATATCAATTTTATTATTACTCAAAATATCCAAAGAAGATTCCACTCCATCAATATTCATTGTTCCTGCATAAGCTTCATAAACGACCAATTTTGGATTAATTTGTTCTAAATATTGATGTAATAAAACTTTTGTATTGATTGGAGTTTGAGCACTTGAACCTAAGTTGAAAGCTGTAATTCCATCTCTTTCTAAAATTCTAGGATCAATTCCTCTATACGCGTGAGAAGAACCTACAATCAAAACATCTACATTTTTAGTCTTCTGTGCATCTTGCATTCGTGTAAATGTATGTCCATAACATCCCATACAACTTCTTACATTTTTAGACATATAGAATGGTAAAGCTGAACTCCAAATTGGCATTATAACAATATAAAATACAATTGCAAATAATGAGAATAGACCTATGTTAATTAAAAATTTCTTCATCTTTTAAAATTGAAAATAAATAAATGGACTTTCTTCTGTTTGTAAAAACAAACCGATTAACATCACAACAAAAGCATAAAAACACCATCTTACCCATCTTGGTTTAGAAATTAAGAACTTCTCTATTCCATAATTATTTCTTCTTCCAATCCATTCAATCACCAATAAAAATGCAACTAAAATTAACGTAGCTAAAGCACTTTTACGTAAAGTTGGAAATGAGAAAAGTGATTGACTAAAAATTCCTCCAATATATTCGAAAGCATGAGTAACTGAATTTGCACGGAAAAATATCCAGGCGAAAACGGTTAAACTAAACGTCAAAATCATATTAAATAATTCTCTAAAATTTGGCAACATCCTATCTTGCGCAATAATTTCTAAATTATTTCGATTTGTTTTCAACAGAATTGATGGCATTATAAATAAAGCATTCAAAAACCCCCAAAAAATAAAAGTCCAATTGGCTCCGTGCCAAAAACCACTTACAATAAAAATGATAAATGTATTGCGAACACGCATCCAATTTCCGCCTTTACTTCCTCCTAACGGAATATACAAATAATCGCGAAACCACGTTGATAACGATATGTGCCAACGTCGCCAGAATTCTGCTATATCACGAGAGAAATATGGATAATTAAAGTTTTTTAATAAATTAATCCCAAACAAACGAGCTACGCCGAGGGCGATATCCGAATATCCAGAAAAATCTCCATATATCTGAAATGTAAAGAAAATAGCTCCTAAAACTAAATTAGATCCAGATTGCGATTCAGGATTCGAAAAAATTTCATTCGCATAAATTGCACAATTATCTGCAATTACCATTTTCTTAAATAAACCCCAAAGTATTTGACGCATTCCGTCCACTGCTTGAGAATAATCAAAAACTCTCTTCTTTTTGATTTGAGGTAAAAGATGAGTTGCTCTTTCTATAGGTCCTGCAACTAACAATGGAAAGAAACTTACGAAAACTGAATAATCTACAACATTTCGTTCTGCTTTTATTCTTCCGTAATAAATATCAATGATATAAGATAAGCCATGAAAAGTATAAAACGAAATTCCCACTGGTAAAATAATATGCAATGTCCAAGGATGAACTTCTAAACCAAAGCCATTTAGCATTTCTGCAAAAGAATCTGCAAAGAAATTGTAATATTTAAAGAATCCTAAAAAACCAAGATTAATTCCAATACTAATTGTTAACCAGATTTTTTTAAGATTTTGAGAAGTTGCTTCTTCTATCTTGATTCCAGAATAATAATCTAAGAAAGTTGAAAAACCTAACAAAAACATGAAACGCCAATCCCAACATCCGTAGAAATAATAACTTGCTACAAGAAGTAAAATATTTTGAAACTTCAGATTCTTTCTCAATAACCAATAAAGAGTAAATACGATTGGTAAAAAAATCGCAAAAGAAATAGAATTAAATAACATACTTTACTTCAATTTTAAATATAAATACGACAACGGATAAAGCAATATCGACAACAATTTGAAGTACTTCAATCCTTTGTTTATTTCTGACAAATTTCGATGGTTGATTATCGAATAAACTTGATATCCAACCAAATTACGAACTAAAGCTTTTGGATATCCAAAAAGTTTTGTTCCATAAGAATTTAGAAAAGAACGATAACCCTCCATCAAACCAAAAGTATTTTTTCCCGTCCAACGTGTATTGGAAACAGAATTAGCATCTTCTTCATCCAAATGATAGTTACGAACAACTTTATTCACAAATCTAGTCTTCACTCCATCAGCATCATAGGTATTAAAAAACACCGATTGTGGAATGTAACCTTTGCTTTTATAAGGTGAATAATCAAAGTTTTTCAACAATTGTTGATAAGTCTTTGTTATAAAAATTCCAAACTTATCTCCACGCACTTTATACTTGTAACGCATATCGAAGATTGACCCATCAAATCCATTATTTGGATATTGATTTCCAACAATTTTTCCATCTGTATATTGCGACAATCCCATTACAGAAATATATTCGTCTTGGTTTTTGATTTTCTCTACCTCATCAAATAATATTTGTAAAGCATTCTCAGGATAAGAATCGTCCGAATCAACAATCATAAAATATTTAGAAGTCACTTTTTTTATTCCTTCAAAAACAGTAATGAGTTTATGTTGATTTTCATTCCAAAAATATTCAATATCAATTAAACCTTCTGATTGAAATTTTTCAACAATTTCTCTAGTATTATCAGTAGAACCATCATCCATAATAATCCATTTAAAATCTTCGAACGACTGATTTTTTAACGAATCATACACACGCGTCAACGTATGCGCGCGATTATATGAAGGCGTGACAATGGTAATTTTAGCCTCGCTCATTTTCTAATTTGATTTGATATTGTTGTTCGAAAACTTCAGAAACTTGACGATAAATCTCTTTTTCATCAAATTTATTGTACGCATTTTGAGTTCCTTCAATAATTTTTTGCACCAAATCATGATTCGTCATAAAAGATTTCATCGATTCGTACATTTCATCTTCATTATATTGAATTAAAATTCCATCTACTCCATCATCAATCATTTCTGCAATACCACCAACATTTGTCGAAATAATTGGTTTACGCATGCACATTACTTCACCTATAACCAATGGATATGACTCAGATTGTGTTGGCAAAATAAAATAATCTGACGCTTTGATATAAGGATAAGGGTTGGTTTGAGAATCTAACAATAAAAAAGAATCTTCAACATTTAGTTGTTTACGTTGATTGATCAAATTTTCCATTTCGTTTCCTCCTCCAATTACCGCAATTTTATGAGCAAAACCATCATCTAATAATCGTTTATGCACCTTCATCAAGGTATGATAACCTTTGCGATGATGTAATCGTCCTATAGACGAAAAAACCGGTAAATCTGTTTCATAAGAATACTCAAAAAGCTCGGCTTTTTTCAAAACCTCATCCACTTTTATCACATTATAAATAATAGTCGATTTTGGATAGGTAACTTGATACAAATCCTCGATTACTTGACGTGTTTGTTTCGAACCAAAAATCATAAAATCAAAACGTTTCATCTTTTCAATTCTACTCAAAACTCTCTGTTGATCTTTATCATAGCCAACATCAGTATGAAACCAGCCTATTTTTCTTGATTTTTTATCAGGAGAATTTAACACCATATCAAATTCCGCATAACCAGGGGAAACTTCGATATCATATTTTTCTGGAACTTTTATTTTGTATAAAATTGACGGAAATTTATCATAAACTTCTAACTTCAATCGTCGCCAAACTAATTGTAATTTCTGTATAAAACCATTAGAACTCATCTGTTCTTTTCCTTTTTCTACAACAATTAATTTTACATCAGTAGGAATTTCTTTAATCAATTCGCCTTGATACAAGTTAAGCATCAAAGTAAAGTCGAATTTATCTTTTGGTAAGTTTCGCAACAAATCTAAAACTACTCTTGGAACTCCACCCATTTCTAATGAACGAAGCCTAAAAAGTACTTTTATTTTTCTAGGTTGATTTGACATTTGGTTAGTTTAATAAACAAAAATACAACATTGAGTTTGAATTGAATAATACAACAATCTAAAAACTCATAAAATAATTCTTAATTTTGCAGAAAAAGTAGAAAATGTTCAAAATTGGAACAAAAGTTAAAGTGATAGATGATAATATTTCGGGAACAATTACCAAATTGAAAGGTGATTTTGTTTACTTTAATGATGAGTTTGGTTTTGAATATGAGTATCATCAAGACGAAATCATCAAAGATATTGAGATTGACTATGAAGAATATCGAGATGAGGAAATCAAAGAATTTTCGAAACCAAAGTTTAAGACTTTTCGCAAATCTCATCGTCATCCGTATTTAACGCGAGAAATTGATTTGCATATCGAAAATCTGGTTGATAATTGGCGTGATTTGGATAATGCGCAAATTATACAAACGCAATTAGATGTTGCTCGAAATGAGGTGGAACGTGCCATGTTCGAAAGTCAAATTCGATTGATTTTAATTCACGGTTACGGAAAAGGAATTCTGAAAAAAGAAATTACCGAATTATTATTTCGTTATACGAATATCGAATTCTATGACGCCTCGTTCAAGGAATATCACGGCGACGCCATAGAAGTTAAATTTATTTAAATATCTTATAATGATGAGAAGCTGAATTAAATTCAGCTTTATGTTAAAATATTTTGATCCAATCCATCAAATCATAGTAATTTTGAGGAACAATTCCGTGTCCACTTCTGTATTCGTGGTATTCAAAATTAATATTCAAGGATTTTAAAAACTCGTCACCCATTCGTCCTAATTCAATTGGTAATACAACATCTTCTGTTCCATGCGAAACAAAGAAATTTAAATTCGAAAAATCTTTCGATTGATCAAAATCTCCAATAATTTTAGCTTCTGGATAACCACTTAAAATAGCCACGTTTTTAATCTTTTCAGGATTATTTAGCGAAATCGCATAACTCAAAATTGCACCTTGACTAAAGCCCATCAATGTTACATTTGCTGCATCTAAATTCTCTTGCTGAACAATTGCATCAATAAATTCAACCAATTTATTACGAGATTCTATTGCTTGCATTTCATCCATCCATTTTTCATTGTTCACAAAATTGATATCATACCACGCATATCCGCCATACACAATATCATGCAACGCACGCACACTTACAATATGCGCATTCTGCGGCAAATCTTGTGCAAACGAAAACAAATCTTCTTCGTTGCTTCCATAACCATGTATCAGCACAAAAAGAGGCGTTTTTTCAGTCGAAACAACAGGTAAACGTTCGATATATTTTATTCCATTCAAATCTTTCATACAAACTTATTTTTAGCGAATTTAATTCTAATTTTTCTAAATAAAATTATTTTCAGTTCAGTTAAAACCCTTCGAAAACACCCAAACCAAATAAAGCAAAATCATATTTCACAGGATCATTTGCATCCATTTCTCGCAATTTTGTATCCAGTTCTTTTAATGCTTTTGCATCATTTTGTTTTCGAGTCAGAATATTTAATTTTCGTGCAACATTTCCCGAATGTACATCCAAAGGACACGAAAGAATAGAAGTTGGTATGGATTTCCAAATTCCTAAATCTACGCCTTGTTTGTCATCACGAATCATCCAACGTAAGTACATATTGATACGCTTTGCAGCTGAATTATTCAGCGGATCTGAAATATGTTTAGTTGTTCGAGTTGGATGCTCTATCTCGAAAAAAGTTTGTTTGAAATTCGAAATTGATGCTTGCATCGAATTTGAAGTTTGATGTTTTGCAAAAACTTGTTCCAACCCTCCATGATTTTGATAAATGTTACGAAGCGATTGCATGAAAAATTTCAAATCTTCACTATTGAATGTTCTGTGAACAAATCCATCCAAATTCTCTAAATGATTTTCAGAGAAATTCATCACAAAATCGTAAGGTGAATTTCCCATTAACTGCATCATTTTATTCGCATTATTGATAATCATTTTACGATTTCCCCACGCAATTGTTGCTGCTAAAAACCCTGCAATTTCAATATCTTCTTTCGCAGAAAATCTATGCGGAATCTGTACTGGATCAGAATCGATAAAGTCTAATGTATTATATTGAAGAACTTTTTCGTCTAAAAAATCCTTTAACTCTTTTTGATTCATTTACATTTCTGTTTGAAAAACTCCATCAGCCATCACCAATTTTCGATCGGTCATGTTTGCTAATTCTTCATTATGCGTCACAATAACAAAAGTTTGCCCAAATTCGTTTCGAAGATTGAAAAATAATTCGTGTAATTCTTCAGCATTTTTAGAATCTAAATTACCAGAAGGTTCATCAGCAAAAACAACTTTTGGTTGATTGATTAGTGCACGAGCAACTGCTACACGTTGTTGTTCTCCTCCAGAAAGTTGATTCGGTTTATGCGTCAAACGCTGCGAAAGTCCTAAATAAGACATTAACTCTTTTGCACGCTTTTCGGCTTCTGCTTTTTTTGTTTTCTTGATAAAAGCTGGAATACAAATATTTTCTATTGCATTAAATTCTGGCAACAATTGATGAAACTGAAAAATGAATCCAATGTTTTCGTTACGAAATTTAGATAAATCGCGATCGTTTAATTTCGTGATATCTTGTCCCGCAATCTGTATAGAAGTATTATATTTCTTTGGTTCAGAACTTTTTTCTAATGTTCCTAAAATTTGAAGCAAAGTTGTTTTTCCTGCTCCAGAAGCACCAACAATAGAAACGATTTCTTTTTCTGCAATCGATAAAGAAACATTTTTTAGCACTTCTAATTCACCAAATTTCTTAACAATATTTTCTGCTTTTATCATGAGGTAAAGATATAAATTAAGTACTAAGTCTTAAATCATAAGTAATAAGTTTTTTTTGAATTAAAATTCGTCAGTTCGAGTGATTTTTAGAAATGAAATGATAAAAAATTGTATCGAGAATAGAATTTCACTAGAATTGACGGTTTTTTATTGATAAAATTATAAAATCAATCCTCCGTCGAAAATGCTTTAAACCCAAAACAAACAATTTTTAGTGTACTTGGTACGATTTAAAAATTATATAACAATTGTTTTGACTTTTTAAATCATTAATATTCGTATCTTGTAACCTCTAAATAAACAATATTAACCACTTTTTTAGCATAAGCTGATAAAATTAATATGGCAAAATTTAGAATACATCAACAATATTTTTATTTTTGTAATTGAAAAATCAAAAAAAATGAATCTTCACGAATATCAAGGAAAAGAAATTCTTAGTAAATATGGTGTAAAAGTACAACGTGGTATCGTTGCTACTACACCAGAAGAAGCTGTAGAAGCTGCTAAACAATTAACAGAACAAACTGGTACAGGTTGGCATGTCGTAAAAGCACAAGTACACGCAGGTGGTCGTGGAAAAGGTGGTGGAGTAAAGCTTGCTAAAAACTTGGACGAAGTTAAAGAGAAAGCAAACGAAATCATCGGAATGCAGTTAGTAACACCTCAAACTTCGGCTGAAGGTAAAAAAGTTCATCAAGTTTTAATTGCTGAGGATGTTTATTATCCAGGTGAATCTGAAACTGAAGAATACTATGTTTCTGTATTATTAGATCGTGCTACTGGTAAAAACATGATTATGTATTCTACTGAAGGTGGAATGGATATCGAGGAAGTTGCTGAGCACACGCCAGACAAAATCTTTACAGAAGAAATTGATCCAGCTGTAGGAATCCAAGGTTTCCAAGCGCGTAAAGTTGCTTTCAACTTAGGTTTATCAGGAAACGCTTTCAAAGATGGTGTTAAATTTATCACTGCTTTATATAATGCATACGTTGCGATTGACGCTTCTATGTTCGAGATTAACCCAGTTCTTAAAACATCTGACGATCAAATTATCGCTGTAGATGCTAAAGTATCTATCGATGATAACTCATTATTCCGTCATGCAGATATCGCTGCTTTACGTGATACAAGAGAAGAAGATCCAACAGAAGTTGAAGCTGGTGAAGCTGGATTAAACTTCGTAAAATTAGACGGAAACGTAGGATGTATGGTTAACGGAGCTGGTTTGGCAATGGCAACTATGGATATCATCAAATTATCTGGTGGTAATCCTGCAAACTTCTTAGACGTTGGTGGTACTGCTGATGCTGAACGTGTAGAAAAAGGTTTCCGTATTATCTTAAAAGATAAAAACGTAAAAGCTATCTTAATCAACATTTTTGGTGGTATTGTACGTTGTGATCGTGTTGCTCAAGGTATCTTAGATGCTTACAACAATATGGGTGACGAAATTAATGTGCCAATTATTGTTCGTTTACAAGGAACAAATGCAGAAATCGCTAAGAAAATGATTGATGAATCAGGTTTCGCTGTTCACTCTGCTATCACATTAAAAGATGCTGCTGATAAAGTAGAAGAATTAGTAGGTTAAGATTTAACTTATTTACAATATATCAAACCTCTCAAAGGATTTCTTTGAGAGTTTTTTTTGTGATTTATTGTCATTCTAAACTTATTTCAGAATCCCACAAGATTAAATTCAGCTCGACATTTTGTAATTAAATAATTTTACTAATATTGATTATTTTTGAAGCAATTAACATATTCAAAAATGAAATACATATATGCCACTCTACAATTATTAATAATTACTATATCATTCAATTGTAAATCGAGTTCAGTTTTACCAAATGCAAATTCTGAATTTTCTAATCTTAAAATTAATTCACGTTTAATTGATAAAAATGAAGACAAATTAGTTGATTCTTTTGAATTATTTATCAATGATTCTATTCAAACTAAAATCAAAAAATATAATTTAAAAATTGAAGCTACAAATTATTTCAAAAAAAGTAAAGCAGAAGTTAAAATTACATTTTATGAAGAAAATTCTGTTTTGAATTTAATACGAATAAAAGAAGAATCAAATAAACACGATGAAACTGATAAGTATATTGATTATATGATTGAAAATAATAAAATAAAAGATTTTCATTTGTATTATGGGCATCAATTAGGCTTGCCATTAGATTTGAATAAAAGTATCTATGAACAATATGGGCTTAATCAATTTTTAACAGAAGATTTTTATAGAAATTTTTCTTTTGAGATTTATAAAAAATTAAATAAATAAAAACCTCCGCTCAATAACTTGAGCGGAGGTTTCTTTTTACGCATATTTAGTAAAGTCTATATATCGTCAAAATCGATATTGGTAAAAGATTCAACTTGCGTTTCTTCTTTACTCACAACTTTATTTTTTGGATCAAAATCTTTTTGATGTCTTTCCGAAATTACCTCTTGTCCTTTTTGTGCAAAAACAAAATCGGTCGTTTCGTCTAACATATCTTTGAAACTTTCAAAATCTTCTTTGTACAAGTAGATTTTATGTTTTTTGTAATACACATTTCCATCGTCCTGCGTATTTTTTTTACTTTCTGTAATCGTCAAGTAATAATCCCCTGCTCTTGTTTCGCGAACATCGAAGAAATAAGTTCTTCTTCCAGCCCTTAATACCTTTGAAAAGACTCCTTCTGCATCCACCTTTTCTTGGTTTTCAAAATCATTCATAAGTCTAAATAGAGTTTAATTGTTAAATGTTTCCTAACAAATCTAAAAAAAATTAAGAAAACAACAACATTTTAAACAATTATTTTCTATTATTTTATTAAATCTCTATAAATAAACTTAATCTAGCAGTTGTTTATTGTACAATTCATAATAATAACCATGCTTATTTAATAATTCGCCGTTGGAACCATTTTCTAAAACATGACCATCTTCTAAAACCAAAATCTGATCAGCGCGCTTTGCAGAAGACACACGATGCGTAATAATGATGGTTGTTTTACCATTAATTTCAGAAGATAAATTATTTAAGATTTGTTCTTCGGTTTCGGTGTCTACAGCTGATAAACTATCATCAAAGATTAATATTTGTGGATCATTTACCAATGCACGAGCTATAGAAACACGTTGTTTTTGACCTCCAGAAAGCGTCACGCCACGTTCTCCAACAACTGTTTCGTAACGTTCTTTAAATCGATCAATATTGTCATGAACAACCGCTTTTTTCGCAAAAATTTCGGCCGTTTGCTCATCTGTATCATCAGAACCAAACAAAATATTATTGGTTAGCGAATCCGAGAAAAGGAAAGCTTCTTGCGGTACATAACCAATTTCTTCTCGAATAGATTCTACATTAATATCATGAATATTTTTACCATCAATCAAAATTTCACCAGAAGTTGGTTCCAACGAACGCGCAACTAACAAAGCAATTGTCGATTTTCCTGAACCTGTTTTTCCAAGAATCGCTAAAGTTTCACCTTTATTAATTTTGAACGAAACATTATCCAACGCTTTAATTCCAGTGTTTTCGTAGATATACGTCACATTTTTAAATTCGATTGTTCCTTCTACTTCGTGATTCACTAATTGTTTTTCTTTTACATCAGTTTCTGCATTCAAAAACTCGTTGATACGAGACATTGATGCTTCTGCACGTTGTACAACCATCGTAATCCAACCTAAGGAAGTAAATGGCCAAATTAACATATTTAGGTAAAGGAAAAATTGAGCAATAGAACCAATATCCATTGTTCCTTCTATATATTTTACTCCTCCCAAATACAAAATCACCAGATTACTCACTCCAACTACAACAACCATCAATGGTCCAAAAGCTGCCTGAATTTGAGCTAAATTAAGCGCACGTTTCTGATATTCGTCTGCTTCTACTTCGTATTTAGATTTTATAAATTCTTCTGAATTGAATGATTTTATCACGCGAATTCCAGCAAAAGTATCTTGTACAGATGACGAAATCGTAGATTGTTGTTCTTGTACTCGCTTACTTTTCTTGTTAATATTTCGTGCAACATTATAGATTAACAATGATAAAATCGGCAAAGGAGCCAATGTATAAAGCGTTAATTGTTGATCAATTTGCAACATAAAATACGCAATAATCACAACTCGCGATACCAAATCAATCGGATACATAATTCCAGGTCCAAGATACATACGCACCAATCCGACATCTTCGGTAATACGATTCATCAAATCGCCCGTTTTGTGTTTTTTGTAAAAGGACAACGATAATTTTTGATATTTATCGTAAATCACATTTTTCAAATCGAACTCAATATAACGCGATGCCACAATAATCATTTGTCGAGTACCAACCGTCAAAACTCCTCCCAAAACTTTAAAAAAGAAAAACGCCAAACTTGCATACATCAAACCATCTTTCAAAAGATCGAGGTTATCTGTTCCTTCTTTCTTAAAATTTCGTAGCAATTCTTCAACTGTATTGATTGCTTCTCTAATATATGTAACGGAATAAACCTGCACCCAATTGGCACAAATCGTAAAAATGAAGCCCAAAAATATTCTCCATTTATACTTCCATAAAAATTTATTTAACTTTTGTAATGATTTCACAAAACAAAATTACATTCTTTTTTTTACCTTTGCATCAATTTATTAGACGTTATATCATTGAAATTATGTTGGGAAGAAGACAACTACGCGAAAAAGTAATGCAGAATATCTATGCTTACAATAGTTTAGGAACTGAAGGCGAAGAAAGAGCGGTCGAGAAAAATATGATGAAAAGTATCGATCAAATCTACGATTTGTACATTTATCTCCTAAATTTGATCAAAGTTCAAAAGGACATTGCAGAGCATAAAATTGAACTTGCAAAATCAAAAAACTTTCCAACCCAAGAAGATTTAAATCCAAATTTAAAATTTGTTCAGAATAAAATATTCAAAATTATTGAACAAAATCTTGAATTAACTCGTTATTCAAATGACAACAAATTTTTACTTTGGGATATTTATGATTCTTATCCAAACAATATCTTTAAAAATTTGACAGAAAGCGAATTGTACAAAACGTACATGAGCAGCGACAAACATTCTTTTGAAGAAGACAAAGAATTTATCTTGAACTTTTTCGTAGAATTTATTGCTGAATATGAAGATTTGCACGATTACTTAGAAGGAATTCAAATCACGTGGGCAGACGATGTACATATTGCAAATGCGATGGTGCACACAACGATAAAATCGTTCCGTCAAAACAGTTCTCCGTTGATTTCTTTGTTCAAAGTTTACAAAGATTTAGATGACAAAAAATTTACTGAAGAATTATTCCGTAAAACTATTCGTCACCAAGCAGAAACAAGAAAAATCATTGACGAAAAAGCTCAAAACTGGGAATTAGATCGTATTGCAACAATCGATTTGATTATTTTAGAAATGGCTTTGACAGAATTTTTATATTTCTCTAACATTCCTGCAAAAGTTACGATCAACGAATATGTGGAATTAGCGAAAAGTTATTCGACAGAAAAATCGCGTGTTTTTGTTAACGGAATCTTAGATAAAACATTAAAAGAGTTAAAAGACAATAATAATTTACCAAAATACGGTAGAGGTTTATTATAATCACTATTTTTTCTTAATTTTGACTAAGACAAATAATTATAAAAATGAAAAGTAAATTATTTATATTAGGTGCATTTGCATTATCATTCGCAATCAGCTCTTGTGGAGAGAAAAAAGCTAGCGACAATTTTACAGCAGAAGAAACAGCTCAACAAGCTGAAAATGTTGTAGATCCAGCTACAGCTCCAGTTTTAACATTAGCAGAAGCGAATCACGATTTTGGAGATGTAAAAGCTAACAATAAAGTAGAAACATATATCAAGTTCAAAAACGATGGTAAATCTCCATTAGTTATTCGCGATGCGTCTGCAACTTGTGGTTGTACTGTTCCTGAATTCCCTTCTACTCCAATTGCAGTAGGAGCTACAGATTCTATCAAAGTTGTTTACACAGCTGGAAACATGAACGGAAAACAACAAAAAACAGTAACTTTAGTAACAAACACAACAAATGGTCATGAGAAATTTGACATTTCTGCAAACGTTGTTGGAGCTCCTGCAAATGATCAAAATGCGCAACAAGCATTTGGACAATAAGTATTAAATCGATAAAATATAAAAATGATTCAAACAATCTTTTTACAAGCTGGCGCACAAGGCGGAGGAATGTCTATGCTTTTGATGTTCGGAGGGATGTTCGTAATTATGTACTTTTTCATGATTCGTCCTCAACAAAAGAAAGCAAAACAAGAAAAACAATTTCAAACGGATATCAAACGTGGTGATCAAGTTGTAACAACTTCTGGAATTCACGGGAAAATCAACGAAATTTATGACGACGCTGTTATCATTGAAACTGGAGCTGGAAAAATTAAATTTGAAAAGGCTGCAATTTCTCGCGAATTAACTGCTGCACGTTATTCAAAAACTACTGACAAAGCTGAGAAATCAGAAAAAGCAGTTGAAGAAAAAAACTAAGTTTAAGGTTAACATATATTTAACTGATTGCCGAAGGAATTATTCTTCGGCATTTTTTTAACTTCAAACCATGAAAAACAACCAACCTTTTGTAGCAGGAATTACTGGCGGAATAGGCTCTGGCAAAAGTACAGCAGCAAAATTCTTCGAAGAATTAGGTATTCCGGTATATAATTCTGATACAAGAGCGAAAACGATTCAGAATGAAAACTCTGAAGTAAAAGTTAAAATTATTGCGGCTTTTGGTGAAAAAGCTTACAATGAAAATGGTTTGAATAAACCATTCATATCAAAACAAGTTTTTCAGAATAATGAAAAATTGATGCTATTAAATTCAATTGTTCATCCAGCAGTTTTCCAAGATTTTGAAGATTGGAAAAATGCTCAAAAATCGGACATTGTAATGAAAGAAGCTGCTATTTTAATAGAAAGTGGTAGTTACAAAGATTGCGATGTTGTGATATGTGTAGTGGTCGATATAGAAACGCGAATTGCACGAACTATAGAAAGAGATGCTTTATCACGAGAAGAAATTCTTGCGAGAATAAACAATCAGATTTCGGACGAAGAACGAATTGCTAAATCAGATTTTATCATTGATAATAATGGCGATTTAGCTCACTTGAAAAATGAAGTGGAAGAAACGTTTATCAAAATCAAAAAAATGATTTAATCGTCCAAACTTTAACAAAAAGATAGAAATTAGAAAAGATTAAACTATTTTTAATCATTCAATAAAAAATAAATGAAAAAAGGATTTTATAAAATCTTAATCGTTATCATGAGTGTTGCCCTTATAGGATTGATAATCATTCAATTCTATTGGCTAAACTTAACAATTCAGAATGGTACAGACAGTTTTAACAACAACGTGTACCAAGCGATGAATTATACAACTGAAAAAATAAATAAAAACGAATTAGAACGCTATTATAAGAAATTCAATAATATACAATCAGATTTAAAGTCAAATAAAGATAAACCGCAAGTTGTAACCAATCAAGTCATCAAAGATTCGCTTGGTGTAACGTATGCTTATGTAACGCGTTATGTGGTCGAAAAATCGATGTTGCCGTCATCTGGAAAATACAATGATAGTTTGACGAAAGCGAATATTTATTCGCAGGAGCGAGTTTTCAAGATAGACAAAGATTCTTCTGCTAGAGGAATTCCGAATCTGAATCTGAATTTTGAGCACGCTTTACAAGACGGAACATTTACGCTGGAAAGCGCTGCGCGTTGGGATGCAGGCTCTACGCCGATCGACAAACGTGTGAATTATGCAATGTTAGATTCGATTTTGAAAAACGAATTACGTAACAGAGGAATTCATCAAGCAATGCCAATTTTGGCAGTTTTGAAAAAAGATTCGACAGAAACAAATGTCAAATCAAAAGATTTTGATCGCAATAAAATCGAATTTATGGTTCCGCTATTTTTGGACAGAAAGGATCATATCGAATATTATTTGGCAGCAAATTTTGTTAACCGAAATTTAGCCATTGTTGCGCCAACAGTTCCAGTTATTTCATTGACATTTATCTTAACCATGATTATTATTACGGTTTTCTCATTGTCAATTTATTACATGCAATTGCAACGCAAGAGTTCGGAAATTAAGACTGATTTTATCAATAATATGACGCACGAATTCAAAACGCCTATTGCAACCATTAATATTGCGTCTGATGCATTGCGTAACGAAAAAATATTTACTGATCCTGAAAAGGTGAAATATTATGCAGATTTGATCAAACAAGAGAACAAACGTATGAATGCTCACGTTGAGATGGTCTTACGAATGTCAAAGCTTGATCGCAATCAAATGGATATGAATTTTCAGGAAGTAAATTTGAATGGGATTGTACAAAAAAGTGTTGAGCCGATAAGATTTATTGTAGAAGAAAGAAATGGTACAATATTTGAAGAATACAACGCAGAACAATCATTTGTAAAAGGAGATCCGTTCCATTTAGAGAATATCGTTATTAATGTATTGGATAATGCTCGAAAATACTCTCCAAACACACCGGAGATTAGAGTAAAAACATACAACAAAGACAACAATTTTTTAATTGAAATTTCTGATAAAGGAATGGGAATGCCGCAAAACGTTCTGAAAAAAATATTTGAACAATTTTATAGAGAAGAAACGGGAAATATACACAATGTAAAAGGTCATGGACTTGGGTTGGCTTATGTCAAAAAAATTGTTCAGCTTCACGGTGGACAAGTTTGGGCAGAAAGTTCAGCAGGAAAAGGAAGTACTTTTTTCATTAAAATTCCTCTAAAATCATAGATCAATGAGTGATAAACAACGATTACTTTTAGTAGAAGATGATCCAAGCTTCGGAAGTGTATTAAAGGATTATTTGGTTATAAACGATTTTGACGTAACGCACGCAATCGATGGTGAAGACGGTCTTGCCAAATTTAAAGAAAGTGATTATGATCTATGCATCCTTGATGTAATGATGCCTAAAAAAGATGGTTTTACATTAGGAAAAGAGATCAAAGAACTAAAAAGTGAACAACCAATTATATTTTTAACAGCGAAAAACATGCGCGAGGATGTTTTGAATGGTTACAAAATTGGAGCAGACGACTATGTCTTAAAACCATTTGATTCGGAAGTTTTATTGTACAAAATAAAAGCAGTTTTACAACGTAATTCTGGCGAAGAAGAAAAATTTGAACAAGAAGATTTCAAAATTGGCAAGTTTACGTTCAATGCAAAATTGAGACAATTAATTTACGATGGTAAATCACAAAAACTTTCACCAAAAGAAAACGAATTGTTGCGTTTATTAGCTGTTTACAAAAACGATTTAATGCCTCGTGAGATTGCCTTAACACGTATTTGGCACGATGATAATTACTTTACATCGCGTTCTATGGACGTATATATTGCAAAATTACGTAAGTATTTAAAGAAAGATCCTGCAGTAGAAATCGTGAATATTCACGGAGAAGGGTTCCGACTTTTAATTCAAGAATAAGATTACAGTCTTTATAGAAAAAAACCTCAACATAGTTGAGGTTTTTTTTTGTGGCGCTGTATTTTTAATTATCAACTTCTGCTCCTAAATTTCTGTATTGTTGACAAAACTTTTCAGCCCATTTAAACCATTCATCATATTGGGCATCAAGATGATTTTCTTTATCTAAAAAAGATTTGATATAATCATCTGAAAAATCTTTTGGATAATTTTGCATTGAATCAAACTCGTTATTTAACCAAGCTTCGTTTAAAATTTGGTTTACTTTATCAACTGACAAATGAATGTCATAATTATGATATTGTCCAGAAGCAGAAGATTTGAAGGTTGTTTTCATTTTCTCTTCTTTCGTTCTTGCAATAAGATTTCTATTATTTTTGTGTTTCCCAAACCACACTCCTGCATTACGCAATTGTATTTTTTCGTCTAACAAATTGACAGAATCTTTCCACATGTACAACCAATAATCTTTTCGGTAAACTCCCATTAAAATAGAGTTTAATATCCAATATTTACGCTTAGTTTGATTATCAACCAAACCTAATTTATACAAGATGGTAAAAAACTTAAATTTATTAAACATAAATAAATCCATAATAAACGGATTAGATGTAAATGTTTTTAAAGGATAAGTCGTTTCTAATTGATTAGAAAGTGAATTAACTTCAGCATAGTTATCATCAGAATAAATACCTAAAATACCTAATTTTGTTAAATGAATGTTGTTAGACTTCATTTCAGAAATCAATTCGTTACAATTAATTTCTTTGGTAAACCAAACGTCATCTTCTGTGATTAAAAAATAATCTGAAGCATTTTCTACTGCCTTTCTCCAACTTTCCGTAGGTACTGCAAAACCATTGTTCACAATATCTTCTTTTATGTTTTTAGACTTCTGATTATAATTAATTGTAGGAATAATTTCCACTGCATATTTTTCTACAATTTTATCTAAATATTCTTTTGGAGTACCATCATCAACAATCTTTATTAGAAAATTACCTGTTACATTTTTGATAATCGATTGTATACATCGATCCAAATAATAAGGACGATTAAATGATTTTATAATGATATCCATTTATTATTTTTTCATTTTGTATAAAATAGCCTGAACTGTAGAAATTGGGCTTCTAAAAAAACATTCAATCAAAGGAATTAAAAATGTAGGATTTTTCTCATTAAGTAAGTAATTAAACTTTTTATACATCACTTCTGATCTTGATTTTCCTAAAATTTCTTTGCGTTTTTTTCCTTTGATACCTCTTCTATCTAGTGCACGTTCTTTTATAATATGATGATCACGATAGGTTATATAACTTTTCTTAAAACCTTGAGAAATTCCTGTCGGAGAAATACGATAAAAATATAAAGGCTGTTCTACAAAATCTACCTCACCTACTTCTTCTACTTTATAATACCAATCTTGATCAAGAGCATTTCTCATAGTTCTGTCAATGTTACCATTTTCGATAAACTTCAATCTATTAAACACAAAAAAATGAGTCATAGCAGACTTTCCATATTCTAAATAAGTCATTCCATTTGGAATTTTAGTACTTGTTTTACAAACTTCTACAGGATTAAGATCTTTATCACAAATCCAATGTTGAGAATATAAACCAGCTAAATTTGGTTTTTCTTGTAAACGAGATAACATTACTTCTAATGCTTCTGGCACCAACGCATCATCAGGATCAATAATACCTACATAATCTGCTTTTGCAAGATTAATTGCATCATAAATAGCTTGTCCATAACCACCATTTTGTTTCTGTTGATAGAAAGATATGCGCTCATCTTTCGGAACATATTCTTTAATAATTTCTACAGATTCATCCGTTGAACAGTCATCTAAAATTAACAACTCAAAATTTTCGAATGTTTGAGCTAATACACTTTCTATTCCTTTTCTCAAATAATGTGCATTATTGTAATTACACATTAACAAGGTAATAGCAGGCTGATTTATTGACATAATTTAGTATTTATTCGGAATGTTTTTCATTTTTACTAAAGCAGAACCAAAAACTTGATGCATATCGTAGTATTTATATTCTGCTAATCGTCCACCAAAAATCACATTAGAAACTTCTTTACTTAATGATTTATATTTTGAGAATATTTCATCATTTTCTTGATTATTAATTGGATAATATGGTTCTTTATCCAAATTCCAATCATCAGAATATTCCTTTGTGATATATGTTTTGGATTGAGTACCATATTCGAAATGCTTATGTTCAATTATTCTGGTATATTTTTCATTATGCGAAGTATAATTGACAACGGCTACACCTTGATAATTTTCTTGATCATGAAGTTCATTCTCAAAACGTAAACTTCTGTAATTTAATTGTCCAAATTTGTAATCAAAAAAGGCATCAATTGGTCCAGTATAAATTATATTTTCAGCAAGATTATTCCAATATTCTTTGTTTTCAAAGTAATCTGTATCAAGACGAACTTCTATTCCTTCTAACAGTTTCTCAAAAATTTGAGTATATCCACCTATTGGAATCCCTTGGTATTTATCATTAAAATAATTGTTATCATACGTAAAACGAACAGGTAAACGTTTGATAATAAAAGCTGGTAAATTAGTTGCTTTTGTGCCCCATTGTTTTTCTGTATACTCTTTAATTAATTTATTGTAAATATCAAACCCAACTAAAGAAATCGCTTGTTCTTCTAAATTTGATGGATTTTCAACTCCAAATTCGTTCGCTTGTTGAGCAATAATTGCTCTTGCTTCATCAGGAGTTTTTACATTCCATAGTTGATGGAACGTATTCATATTAAAGGGTAGATTATAAATTTCTCCTTTATAATTGGCTATTGGAGAATTTGTATAACGATTAAACTCTGCAAATTGGTTGACATAATCCCAAATGTTTTTATCATTTGTATGAAAGATATGAGCACCATATTTATGTACATTTATCCCTTCTATACTTTCTGTAAAACAATTTCCAGCAATGTGATTTCTTTTCTCAATAACGAGACATTTATATCCTTTTTTTGTTAACTCGTAAGCTGATACGGCTCCAAAAATACCTGCACCGATAATAAGATAATCATATTGATTATTCATAGAATTTAGTTTGATTTAGTTGGTAAATTTACAACTTTTCGTTGTATTAACTACTTTATTACAAGAATACTAAATTGTAAAAAAACATTCATCTCTTTTTATTAAATTTGTTTCATAAAACCTATCAGATGAACACTCCTTTAGTTAGTATCAATATTCCAGTTTATAAATGCGAAAACTACATTATCAGATGCTTAGAATCAGTAAAAAACCAAACATATCAACATTTAGAGATTATTTTGGTTAATGATTGTACACCTGATAATAGTTTTCAACTAATTGAAAAATTTTCTGAATCAAACCCAAATCTAACTATTAAGATTATTCATTTAGAATCGAATCAAGGGCTATCTGTTGTTAGGAATCGCGGAATTGATGAATCTATAGGTAAGTACATTTATTTTTTGGATAGTGATGATGATATCACAGTCGATTGTATTGAGAAATTAGTAGAAAATGTTCTTATAAATAATACGGAAATGGTTATTTCTCAAAATCGTTGGATGAATACATTCGATCAATCTACTAAAGATTTTGGATTTCCTACTTTATCAAAAAAGAAAGTTTATCAAACTAACTCAGAAATTTTTGAAGCTTATTGTAAAGGTTTTTTCCCTGTTTCTTCGTGGAATAAATTGGTTGATTTAGATTTCATTAAGCAAAACAAAATTTATTTTATTCCAGGATTATATGCTCAAGATGAATTGTGGATGTTTCATTGTATGGAAAAAATCAATTCATTATCGATTATAGATAATATTACTTACAATTATTATTTACATGCTAATTCTGTTATATTTAATCGGACAAAAAGAAACTCAGAGAATCATCAAACAATATTAGAATGGATTGTTAAATCATATAGAAATACTTCTGATTCTAATCGTAAAAAACTAATACGAGGTTGGATTGTTAATTTTAAAAAACTAATTATTCAAATGCAATGGAAGGTGTTAAAAGATGAGGAGTATTATAAAATAAACTATAATAGAATGAAGAAAGCTCCATCGCTTACATTTTCAGACTATTTAAGCTCAGACTTTTCTAAAGAACAAAAAAAAGAAAATTTGTTATTAAATCTTCCTACTAATATTGGATTTAAAATTTTTAAAAAGCGTTATGAAGGGTAATTACATTGATAAACTTAAAACAATCCAATGGATACTTTTTTATAAAATAAACCTTATCAAATTAAAGTATATTGGTGATAAAAAAATAATCAGCCATAATTCTTTATACAAGAAAAAAATAAAAATTGGAGAAACTAATGATTATATTGAAAAGTATATATGGTCATATTGGAACGACACCGATATTCCTTCTGAAATAATAAATTATGTTGAATCAAATCGTAAGATTAATTCAAACTTTAAATATATTGTCGTAAACGAGATTAATCTTTATGAATACATACCTGATTTCCCTAAAGATGTTAATTTCCCTAGTGTTCAACATAAAGCTGATTTAATACGTTTGATGTTATTAAACAAATTTGGTGGAATTTGGATTGATATAACAACTATATTAACAAAATCATTAGAATGGATTATTGAAATACAACAAAAATATAAAATTGAATATGTAGGATATTATAACCCTAATATGATGATTAGTGATAATAGTATGCCCATGATAGAAAATTGGTTTATGGCTTCAACAAAAAATTCCTTATTTATACAGAATTGGCTAAATGAATTTCTAAATGCTCTTTACAGCCAAAATCCTAGACAATACTATCAAAAAGATGCTGACTTTGACAAAATAAGACAAAATATTAACACTCCTTTTGATCGAACTTTTACTATGCATCTTTCGGCTCAAAAAATATTACATTTAAATAACGTCTATTCATATTACCTAATAAACGCTGAAGATGATGGACTTTTCTTTAATTACTCTTCAAAGAATAGAGTTGATTATTGCTCGAGTTTATTGATTAGAAATTTCACTCAACTACCTCCTGTAATTAAAATAACAGGTGGAGACCGTATAAAATTAAATGATTTTATACGACAAAGAATCTATTCAAAATATTCTATTTTTTATAAATATGGAATTATAAATAATCGTCAAAATTAGGCATTAATCTTTTATCATAAATAATCTGGTTATGATATTTTAAAGATAGAGGAACCATTATTCTAGATAAAATTTCAAACCATTCTATTGGATACCCTTTATTAAAGCCTCTATCTATACCTGGATTTTTTATTAATTCTTCATGATAGTAATCTAATCTTTTATGCAACTCTTGGTACCATTCTGCAACATAAGGTGAGTAAGGTTTACATATAAAACCACAATTTCCAATACATAATTTATAATACTTAAATATATCTTTATTCAATTCTTTATTAAGATCTTTACCTCCCATTTTCGTAGGATCAAACTCAGGATAACCAGCAATCATTTTGCTAGGATCAGCTTCCAAGCTTTCAAATATAGGCTGCCAATTACTATTATTTCTTTTAATATCACTGTAGCCCCCTCCGTAATGATACATAAAATAGCATCTCAAATAATCAGATTTATGAACTAAAGAAAGATATTGATAAGCAGGATGTAGAGGATAATCAGATAAAATATAATTATCTAAATTAGATATTGTTATTAACTTTACTTCTACTCCTAAATTATTTCTTAAAATCTCTAAGCTCTCTACTCTATTTTTTGTTACTTCATTGTTCCCTGTCCAAAAACAGTAAACAACTCTATCAATTTTATCTACAAAGTTTTCCTGATTTTTTATTTCTAATTGATTATTTAGAAAATGATTTTTATACTTATTATCATTATAAACATATGGGACTATTTTATGATAATTAGCTCTGTATACAGTTCTTATTTTAAACAATATGTAATATGTAAATTTAAGTCTTGTTTTAATAAAATAAAGAATTGAGTGTATCATATATTTCTTTTTATAATAAGAATTCTAAAAAAATTTTTTTTAAATAAATATAATTTAAACCTCTCTTTTAAAGTATTAGCTTGAATTAGATACAAATATTTATCATAAATAAATCGTAATTCTATTAATTGATTAATAAGTATATTATTACTTAGATTTTTATTTTTTAAAATTATTGTATTAAATATATAATTAAAATTATAATTTATTTTTTTTTGAACATATCTATAATAATCAGAACTGCTAATATTATTTTTTAAATAAACTAAAAAATATTGAAATTCATTTATGTAAATTAAATATTCTTCAAATGATGGGATAGTAAAAGACAATGATTCTCTTCTTATATTATATATATAATTTGATTTTGAAATAATATTAATTTCATTTATAAATTCTATGTATTTTAAATAAAAAATTTCATCCTCACAAAAGTTTAAATTATCATTAAACCTTAATTTATTATTTATTATCAAGTCTTTATTAAAGATCTTATTCCATAAGTAACCTTGAGTTAATTTATAGTTATTTAATAAAATATTTAAATCATTAGGCAAATTAAGTGTAATATTTTCATATCCTTGAAATCCAAATATTAATTCATTATCCATTTTTTTTATAAAATCTTGTAAAACCAAGCTTTTATCATCATTTATATTTAAAACAAAATCATTCAAATAATTCTTTTCAACAGTATCATCAGAATCTACAAAAACAACCCACTTTCCAACTGCCTTTTCTAATCCTAAATTTCTTGCACTCGAAACACCTCCATTTTCTTTATAAAAATAATTGAAGCGAGTATCTTTTTGTTCAAATTCTAAACAAATCTGTTCAGAATTATCAGGAGAACCATCATTAATTAACAATACTTCAAAATTGGTGTAGGTTTGATTTCGAATACTTTCTAAACAATTACGTAGATAAGCTTCAACTTTATAAATAGGAATAATTATGGATATTAAATCATTCATAATATTTTTCTATTAATTGATGTAAATAATCATTTTTATCATTCAAATCAAATGCATAATCCAACTCATGTATATCTATTGAGTAATGTTCACCTTTATTCTCAATATTTTTATTTGCTTTTTTATTTAGAATTTGTTCAAAAACCTCTATTATTTCTAGGATATTAAAATTCTCTGTGTACGCCACATTGATGATCTTATTCCAATCTTTTGAAGCAATATATTTCATCGTAATATTTTTTACATCTTCTACGTCTATTAAATTACGTGTTGCTTGTTGATGAACAACTAATTCTTGGTCATTTAAAATTTGACGAGATATATAATTCATTAGCAAATTAGGATTTCCTCCTCTTCCAACAGCGTTACTAACTCTTAAAATAAGAAAATGTTTTGCTTTTTGTTTGATGATTTCCTCGATATGCAATTTATGTAAAACGTACAAAGAATTGTATTTTGAAGAGTCGTATATAGAGCATGTACTAAAATAAACAAACAACTTTTCAGGATTATTTGCTAATGTATCCTCAACTAAATTTTGTTCACGTAAAAATTCACCCTTTCTAGTTTCAGAAGAATTAGAAACGCCTGAAGCAAAGAAAACAACCTCATCCAAATCTACTTCTGTAAATAAATTTGCGATCAATCCTTTTCCAACAATCATATCCTATCAAATATTAATTGAGAAGCACAACCATTCCCAAAAGGATTAATAAAAGTATTAGAACTTCTATTTAATTCTTTGTAAAACTCTTTCTTTATTTTATCCTTATCAGCTCCCACTAATATACCACAACCACAATCTAATACTTCTGGTCGTTCGGTTTCGTCTCTAAGAATAATGATTCTTTTTTGTAAAGTTGGGGCTTCCTCTTGTATTCCTCCTGAGTCTGAGATTAATAATCTTGATTTTGCCATAAGTTTTACAGCATCAATATAATTTAGAGGTTCTATAAAATTAATATTGTCTGGGATCTCTTTAAAAGCTTCAAAAATAAATTTCCTAGTATTTGGATTTGGGTGAAGACTCCAATGAAAAATTATTTCAGGGTTTTCTTCCGCTAATTCTCTAATTGCACTACAAATCGAATACATATTCTCTCCTATGTTTTCTCTTCTATGGGCTGTTATAAAAACATCATTACCATACTCTAAATTGACATTTTCTTTGTCTAAAACATAGTGTAACAAATCAATAATTGTATTTCCTGTTATTACAACTTTAGATTCGTTAATGTTCTCTGCCAATAAATTATTAGCTGCTAAACTTGTTGGAGCGAAATTAAGATCCGATGTTAATGAAACTACTCGTCGATTATATTCTTCTGGAAACGGGAAGTGTATATCATCAGTTCTCAGTCCAGCTTCTATATGGTAAAATTTCCTTTTCTCTACAAATGCAACTACAGATGATGCTAAAACAGTAAAAGTATCTCCTTGTGCTATAATTTTTTCAATAGATTCCTCTTTTACTACTTCTGCTATATCATTAATTAATTTAGCTAAAAGGTTTGAATTTGAAAATTCACTAGATTGAACTTTTAGATTATAATTTGCCTTAAAATTAAACAAATCTTCCATCTCTGTTAGCATAGATGTATGCTGACCTGTATTAATTGTAATAAAGTCAATTTTTCGTTTCTGGGCTTCTAATATTAATGGATAAACTTTTAGAAACTCTGGTCTTGTGCCGTAAATTATTGCAATCATTATCGTTTACTAAAAAGATTATTTAATACATACCTAACGATCATTCTAAAAGGTATTTGATTTAATACTTTATCAACCTCAATCATTTTATGATTAAAAATTACATTATGTACTTCCTTTTTCCCATTCTCTATTTCTGAAAAAACTCTAGTTTTATAGTACGCATGGACATAATCTTTGAAAGGGTTTGGATAATCTCTATCATGCCAAGTTCCTACAAAATGATGAGATGCATAATTCTTAGGTAAATCCAAACAAAAATAGGTAGAAGGATAAATTACGATTCCATCTTTACCTTCTTGTAATTCATCTCGATTTGGATCAATGCCATATTCTTTTACTAACAAATCTGATACAAACACAGTATTAGTTGTTAAATCAAAACTTGTTTTTTCATTGTAAAAATCTATTACACGTTTAGCCCATGGATGTCCTTTTTCTGTAGCCCATAATGCTGTAAAAGGCGAACCTTTGATTTCAAACCCTGAAAATGCGCGATGAACTAAAAATTCGTCTAATGAAAACTTGACTTCTACATCAATATCCATATAAATCCCTCCCATTTCATACAAAGCTAATGCACGGGCATAATCAGAAACAAATGCCCATTTCTTTGATTCAGCAGCTAACTTTACATATTCACAACAATTGATATCGAAATTGGTTTCGTTCCACTCAATTATTTCATAATCGGGTAAGATTTTCTTCCAACTATCAAGACATATATAAAAAGATTCTGGCTTTGGATTACCTCCAAACCAACAGTAATGGATTATTTTTGGGATCATTTAGGATAGTTATTTCTTATATTATCGATACTTAATTTAAGATTATTTATAGATTCATTATAAATAATATCAGATAATTCCTTTATATTACTCTGTAACGATTTGTATTTGTATGAGTTAATATTAATTGCTTTGTTCATTATTACTGAAAGTTCAGAATTAGATTCAAATATCAAAGCATTATTTTTGTTTAATCTATAAAAATTTGAAAAGTCTTTATGAATTATAGCTGGTTTCGAAAAACCTAGTATAATTTGCCAGCTTCCAGTAACTGAACCATCTTTAAATCTTAACTGATTGTCTATTTCAGGATTTAACATTGGAATAATAAAATCAGCATTATTATAAATTTCCCATAGTTTTGTAAAATTAATGATTCCTGTCCTACTGATATAATTTTGTAAATTATCTGGTATTTCATCAACCACAGATCTTCCAGCGATAATTACACTAAAATTCGTAATATTTTGATTAATCAAATTCTTACATGCATTAAATAATAGTTCTATATTTTGATTTTCATTAACAATTGCTACAAAAATATTATTCCCCGATAGTGTAGTTGGTTTAATATTTCCAAAATAATGAGGATTTAGCATAGGAATATTGTATTGACCAGCCAATGTAAAACTTCTATTTTGTTCTATGTATTTTTCATGACCATAGTCTTTTACAAAAGGGATTACATTATGTTCTACCATAAAAATTCCATGTTTTGCTTGCGGTTCAAATCCAAGCCAATTGACATAAGACGTCCTAAGGTTATCAGAAGATATTACAGAAGTAGCAAAAAAGACAAAATCATAATTTTTAATTTTTGATAGTTTCAATGCTTTTTTCTGATACTTCAGAGATAAATAATAAATCTTTGGTACTTTTGGATAATATTGATATGCAAAATCTTCTCTTAAATTTGGTTGCGCTATAACATCAACCTCATAGCCTAAATCTTGAAAATATTTACAATAACCTGGTTGTATTTCAAAATGATAAGGATTAGGCTCTACAATAAGAATAGACTTTTCAGCTACCTCGGAATTAATAATTTTTTTAATATTTTTTTTTGTCTTAAAATCTTTTCTAAGAATAGAAGGAATTTGTAAAAATTCTTTTCGCTTTTTACGGCGAATATTATTAGAATAAAATAGACAAATAAAATTAACTAAGTATCTATAAATAGTTTTCATTATTATTTCTTAAATAATATATTTTCAAGCGTATTCATTTTTCTAAATAACACTTGATATTTTAATACAAAAAGTGGAAAATAGTAAAAAAATAACCTTTCTAATTTATTAGCTATACTCTTATTATTATCTGAAGGAATTTCAATATTCTTTATAATTCCATAATCTATATCTAAAAAATTATTATTATAAAGAGCTTTTATTCTATTGTATTCAATTATTAGTCGTTCTTTGAAATATTTTTTAGGTGTATCATTTTGAATATAAAAGTTATATACTTTTTTTAAAACCTTCATTTGAGAAATCAAATGATTTTCGTTTATTCTCATTGAAGTTATTGAATCCTCTCTCCTATAATATGTATATAAAACTTCTTTTATGCCTATAATAGAGGCGCCTTCTTTATAAATATCTAAGTTTAGATAAATATCCTCAAAATAAATACCTTTAGTAAATTTATAATTTTTAGTTATTAAAAATGATCTTTTATAACATTGTAATGTCGCATTATAAGGAAATATATTATATTTTTGTATATAGTTATATGAACTCATTAATTCTGTATTCTCTGGTGCATTTTCTAGTACATATGTTTCTCTATTTTTATTTTCAAAACAAACTTTCATATTGAAAGTTATTATATCTATATTGATATTTAATTTCAGAGTACTATATATCTTTTCTAAAGCATTTATTGTAATATAATCATCACTATCAATAAACCACACATACACACCACAAGCATGCTCTAAGCCAAAATTTCTAGCATCACTTAATCCTCCATTATTTTTAGAAATAATTTTAATACGATTATCACTAAAATTTTCATTAATAATTTTAATAGAATAATCTGGAGAATCATCATCTACAATTATGACTTCAAAATCTAAAAAAGATTGGTTAAGTACACTCTCTACGCATCTATAAATATATTTTTCTACATTATATACAGGTATAATTATAGAAAAAAAGGGTGTATTCATTTTATTTATATTTTTTAATTAAGCCCAATTTAAAACCCAATTTTATCCAACGATTATTTAATAATTTATTATACTTATTATATAAATCTTGATATTTGTACATTCTCACATAATTGCTTATAAAATCATCTTCTACATTTATATTTCTCCTTTCAGCAGCTTTAATAATGGCTACCCAATACCAAAACAAAGCTTTATTTCTATTTTTATTTGTTGATGCACCATTATTATGAATTCTATATAAGTATAAATCTTCATCAAGATAAAACACTTGAGATACTTCACACATTTTCATATAAATATCTTGATCTTCCGCTCTTTTATTATGAATATCAATACCATCTGTTTCTAAATAATATTTTTTTTTGAACGTTGCAAAATGTGAAATTTCACCATTTAAAAATATTAAATCGGTAATTTGCTTACCCTTAATTACCTCTAAAGGTTTTAACATATGGTCGCAATGAATTGTGTTAGAATACACCAAACCACATGATGGATTTTTTATATGTGCATCTATACTTTTTTCAATTGCAGTATTAATTAATGCATCATCAGGATCCAATCTTCCAAAAAGATTTGTTGTACATAAATCTATTGCCTTTATAAGTGTTTTTTGATATCCTAAATTTATTTCATTCTTGTAAAGCTTAAATCTTGAATCCCCTTTAACCAATTCTTCTATTACTTGAATTGAATTGTCTGTCGAACAATCATCAATTATAATTACTTCAAAATCTTTATGAGTTTGATTAATTAAACTTTTATAACAGTCATTAAAGAAATGTCCATTATTATAATTTGCTATAATTATTGATAAATCAAACATTTTCTTTAATTTTTTTATAAATATTAGTAATTAATTTATTTTTAAAATACTTTAAATCCCAAAATAGAATTTTTTTGTTACCCAATATCTCAATAAAATTATCCTTAATTTTATTTTTAATAGGATTTTCTAAATTTATTTCTTTAGATTTAAAATAATATTTTTTAAGTTCTTTTATATAAATTACATGGTTACAATTATATTTATTTTTAAAATAATGTAAAGCATTAACATCTTCAATATAATTATTTCCCAATTTAACTGTTCTTGAAGTTACGTTGTTATCATCTGTTTTTCTAAAATTATTTAATAAACGATTATATCTCCTAACTTTTCCCAAAAACGCTAATTCTGACCAAAAAATCCAATCTCCACAAAATTTATATTTAGTATATTCATCTGATGTAATTTTTAAAAATTTTGATTTTTTAAAAATAGCCATACTAGCATTATATATTACATTTCCTTTTAATAGATATTCATTAATAAATTTATCTGAATCAATATCTATTACATATGGATGTAAATCGTGTCTAATTAATTGTAAATTATTAGGCAAATAAGTAACGCTTTGACAATATATGACTGATAGATTATCATCGGTATCACTTATTAAAGTTTCTAAAAATAATGAATTACACCAATCATCACTTTCTGCTATCCAAATCCATTCTCCTTTTGACAATTCTATTCCTTTTTTCCATTGTTTGAAAGTAGAACCTGAATTTTTCTCATTATAAACTATATGAGAAATTTTAGGATGATTTCTATATGCTTCAATAATTTCTTTACTATTATCAGTTGAACAATCATCCAAAATAATAACTTCAAAATCTTGAAAAGTTTGATTTAACACTGAATCTATACGCTCTTTAAGGTAAGAAGAATGATTATAATTTGGGATAATTACAGATACTTTTAGCATAATTCTATATTAAAATTTTAATATTTTATATAAAAACCTCCTCATTCTAAAATATTTATTATTTCTTAATTTATCTAGTTCTTTAATATTTATAAATAATTGACTTCTGGAGATTGTATATTTTGAAACAATTGAAGCAAATAAAATAGCTTTATTTTCAGAATTAAGAACAGTATTGTATGCATAATTATAGACTTTATTTGAATTTAATTCAAGTTTATTTTGATCTTTTGTAGTATTCAATGTATGATCTCTATAAAAAGCATAAGCGTTATTATCGAATTTCACATTAACATCTTTATCATTAAATAACATTATCCAAAACAACCAATCTTCATGTAATTTAAATTCATCTATAAAACGTAAATCACCAATTAATTCACGTTTTATTATTGGACAATGAATAGGAATATTAAATCCATTGTCCCAATAGGTAATTAAATTTGAAATAGTTAATTGATACCTTGACAAATCACAAAATGGAGGCAAAATTTCACCATTACTATACAAATTAAAATCTGTATAAATAAAATTAATCTTAAGCTCTACTTTTTCAACTAAAGACAACTTATCTTTATTTATAAAATCATCTCCATCAAGAAATTGAATCCATGTTCCATTCGATTTTTTTAATCCTAGATTCCTTGCTGAACCTGCTCCTCCATTATCTTTATAAAAGTATCTGAATCGAGAATCTTTATTTAACCATCTTCTAGCAACTTCTTCTGAATTGTCTGTAGAACCATCATTAATAATGATACATTCCCAATTTTGATAAGTTTGATTTAAAACTGATTGTAGGCATTCATCTAAATATTTTGCTTGATTATAACAAGGCACGATAACTGAAATAAGTTCACTTTTCATACTAATATTTTAAAGATCCTAATGCTTTTCTAATTTCGCCAATTTTCAAATACGATTTAAATAAAGATATATTAGATGCCAATTTATTTTTCCAAATGTATTCTCTATATTTTCTAAGTTCTTCTAATATTAATTTTTTAGGAAGAAAATCTAGATAATTTAACAAAATGTATTCCCTATATAAATGACTTGCTTGTAATTTAATTTGTAAATCATCTGATCGATTTGAGATATTTACGTCAGACATTCTAACTCTAACTAATGCATTGTTTATAAAGTATATTTTAGAAAAATTACTTGTTTCATAAACAGCTAAATTGTCGGAATGCCATGCTAAAGGAAATTTTTTGAATCCATACTTATAAAATTCATTTCGATGAAATAAATGCTCTGATAGACTTGATCTAAATTGATGATTGTATTCTATTAAAAAATGTTTTTTAGCATCAATGATGGTTTCTAAAGATGTTATCTCATTCAAAAACAGATCACTTTCATCAATCCAAACTTGACTAACTTTAATAACATTTATTTTATTTCGTTTAATTTTATCAATATTCCTGTAAAACTCTTCCACAAAATTATCAGAAATCATATCGTCATCTCCTAGAATCTGAAACCATTCTTCTGTTACATTTTCTAAAATTCGTTCCCACTGCAAAGCTAAATTTTCACCACCTAAGTTTTCTTTGTAATCGAAATATTTAAACTCGTTTGATTTTAAATATTTATTAATTATTGGCAATGGATCATTTGGACTTGCATCATTGCCAATATACAATGAAAAACGTTTGTCAGTTTGCTTAGATATTGATTGCAAAGTCTGTTCAAAAAAATCAATCTTATAATAAGGAATTATAATCGCAAGTTCATTTTTCATAATATAAGATTCTTAAATTTTTGCATTGGTTTTTCTATAAAATGCCAAGATAAATAAGCTAATAAAAATGTAATAATTAGACTATAACATGTCAATTCGAATACATTTAATTTGAAATAACTCATTAAACATTGCTGAACTAAAAAACCGTAGATATAAACACCATATGAAATATCTCCAAATTTTTCTCCTATCGAACTAATATAATTTGTTTTTAAAATACCAATTAGTAATATAAGAACTGGTAAAACAAAAGGTGCTACAAATTTGAAAAAATTAAAATACAAAGATGCTATAAGAATCAAAAACAGCATAACTCTTATAGTAAAAGAATTTATTCTCTTTAAATCAATAAAACTTAATAAACTACCTGTTAAAAAATAGGTTGACAAACGATATAATTCTACTGAATCAAGATAAATTATTGATAAAATTTTAGACAAAAATTCAGGTCGATAAATGTGTAAGACATATGAAATAATAAATCCAAGTATAATCAAGATAAAACTACTTTTATTTTTTCTAAATGGAAATAAAAGCATTAAAACTATATACATTGTAAACTCATAACTAAGCGACCATAAACTTCCATTTATTGCTTTAGGATATGGATTAGTCTCAAATACGTGATTAACCTCATATTGTACTTTATACAAGGATAAGACTCTATGTGGATAACTTCTGTAACTAGCTTCGGAAAATATATTATTTCCTGTATAAAATATTGGTAAAATTATCATTGTGACTAATACAAGGATAATTAATGCTGGATATAATCTTAATT
>NZ_DLJI01000012.1:0-13875 GCF_002484185.1 Empedobacter sp. UBA7620
ATATTTTTAATTTCTTTTATTGTTTCTTATTTTAGCGGTTACTTTTTGAGACTATAAATCCTCAATCATAAATTTCATTTAAAATGTCAGAAGAACAAAAGAAAATATTAGAGCAACAGCTTTGGAATATTGCGAATACGCTACGTGGTAAAATGAATGCTGATGAATTCCGAGATTATATTTTGGGATTTATTTTTTACAAATATTTGGCAGAAAAAATGGAGATTTATGCCAATTCTATTTTAGAAGAAGACAAAATTAAGTTCATAGATATTAATGAAAATACATCTGAAGGTCAAGCATACATCGATGCAGTAAGAGAAGAAGCTTTAGAAACTTTAGGTTATTTTCTAAAACCTTCTGAACTTTTTAGTGAAATTGCGCGACGAGGAAATAGTGATACAGATACATTTATTCTTGAAGATTTACAAAAAATCTTGACAAATATCCAATTAAGTACTATGGGTACTCAAAGTGAAGAAGACTTTGATAACTTGTTTGAAGATATGGATCTCAACAGTACCAAATTGGGTAAAACTGCCGAGGCAAGAAATGAAATCATCGTAAAAGTTTTGGTTCATTTAGATGAAATTGATTTTAAACTAAATGATACAGAATTAGATGTCTTAGGTGATGCGTACGAATATTTGATTGGTCAGTTTGCGAGTGGTGCAGGAAAAAAAGCAGGTGAATTTTATACACCACAAGAGGTTTCCAAGATACTTGCAAAAATTGTGACTACAGGTAAAAATCGTCTAAAATCGGTTTATGATCCTACTTGTGGTTCAGGGTCTTTGTTGTTGCGTGTATCCAAAGAAGTGAAAGATGTCAATAATTTCTTCGGACAAGAAATGAATCGCACAACTTACAATCTTGCTCGAATGAATATGATTTTGCACGGAGTTCATTATCTTAAATTTGATATTAAACAGGAAGACACTCTTGAAAATCCTCAACATTTAAACGATATGCCTTTTGAGGCTATTGTAGCAAATCCTCCATTCTCGGCAAATTGGAGTGCGAATCCTTTATTTTTAAATGATGATCGTTTTAGCCAATATGGAAAATTAGCTCCTGCAAGTAAAGCTGATTTTGCATTTGTACAACACATGATTTATCATTTGGCAGAAAATGGAACGATGGCGATTGTATTGCCACATGGCGTTTTGTTTCGTGGTGCGGCTGAATTGCATATTCGAAAATATCTGATCGAACAGAAAAATTATTTGGATACCGTTATTGGTTTGCCTGCCAATATTTTTTACGGAACGAGTATTCCGACTTGTATTCTGGTTTTCAAAAAGTGTAAGGAGGATCCAGATCACATTTTGTTTATTGATGCGAGCAAAGATTTTGAAAAAGTGAAAAACCAAAATATGCTTCGTGATGAGCATATTGATAAAATTGTAGAAACCTATCGCAACCGAACTTCTATTGAGAAATACAGTCATTTAGCTACTTTGCAAGAAGTAGCCGAGAATGATTATAATCTTAATATTCCTCGTTATGTGGATACTTTTGAAGAGGAAGAGGAAATTGATATTCACGCAGTAATGCAAGAAATCAAATCTTTGGAAGCTAAACGAGCGGAGTTGGATCAAGAAATTGATGTGTATTTCAAAGAATTAGGACTTGTTTTTTAATTTTTTTATCCTTAATGTTTTTACTAACGAAAATTAAATTATCGAGATGACAAATAAAAAATTAAAAGTAGATAATGTTCCAAATTTGAGATTTCCTGAGTTTGAGGGAGAGTGGGAAACTAAGAAGTTGGGAGAGATTGCTACGTTTTCAAAGGGAAAGGGAATTTCTAAAAGTGATATAGAGGAAAATGGAATTATTGAATGTATAAGATATGGTGAACTCTATACGCATTACAGAGAAGTAATCAACGAGATAAAATCCAAGACTAATGTAAATCCATCAACTTTAGTCTTAAGTGAAAAGAATGACGTCATAATTCCTGCTTCTGGCGAAACAACAATCGATATTGCGACAGCTTCCTGTGTCTTGAAATCGGGCATTGCACTAGGTGGTGATTTGAATATTATTAAGACTAATAATAATGGAATCTTTTTGTCTTATTATCTAAACAGTAAAAAGAAAATGGAAATAGCTAATCTGGCGCAAGGTATTTCCGTAGTACATTTATATTCAAGTCAATTATCTTCACTTTCTTTGGCAATACCTAAACTTAATGAACAGAATAAGATTTCTTCTTTTTTGGCTTTATTGGACAAGAGAATCCAAACCCAAAGCAAAATAATTAAGGAGTTACTTGCATCGAAAGCTACGTTTGCTAAAAAGATATTTTCACAAGAGTTTAGATTTAAAGATAATAATGGAAATGATTTTTCATATTGGGAAGAAATTTTATTGGGCGATGTTTTAGATTATGAACAACCTACAAATTATTTAGTTACAAGTACAGAATATGATAATAGTTTTGAAACCCCCGTAGTAACAGCTGGAAAGACTTTTGTTTTAGGATATACAAATGAAATAAAAGGAATTTTTGAAAAAGAGAAATTACCAGTTATTATTTTCGATGATTTTACAACTGCAAGTCAATTTGTTAATTTTCCTTTCAAAGCTAAATCATCTGCAATGAAAATTTTAAAAGCTAAAAATAAGAATAATATTAAATTTCTATTTGAAGCAATTCAAATGATTGCATATGAAACAGGTGGACATGGAAGACATTGGATTTCAATATTTTCAAATTTAGAAATTATGTTACCCTCTTTTGATGAACAAACCAAAATAGCTAATTTCCTTTCCTCGATTGATTCAAAAATTGAAGTTGAGAATCAATTATTACAAAAATTAAAGGAACAGAAAAAGTTTTTATTACAGCAAATGTTTGTATAGATTTTATATAAACATTTGCTGTAAAAGATAATTCTTTTGTTTTTCAAGTTGTTGTAAAACTAATTTTTCGGTTTCTATTTTTTGATCGATTTTCGATAGAAAAAATGCTATGTGATTTTGTTCTTTCAATGAAGGAATAGAAATTTTGAATTTTGAAAATTCAGTCTTATTAATAATAGGCATAGTAGATGTACTTTGTGTAGATTTTATAATCTCAGCAATGTTTTTTACTGCATAAAATATAAACTCATTGCTAAAATACGAGTGAGGAATGATACTGTTGATTTGTTGATTTGTTACCGATGGATATAGAGATAAACTCATTTTTCCTATTGATGCTATACAAGTAAACATTATACTTTTTGGCGGAAGAATTTTAAGTTTATCAGTTTTTTTAATTGTTCGCTCTGTTGAATGCTGATATTTATTTTCCTTTATGTCTGTTGGTGTTACAAATTGAATATTTCCACTCCATAAATCTAAATCTTTAGTACTAGGTGTTTTTCCCGTAATTATTTCTCCGACCTCTCCTAAGCTTACTAATTTCCATTCATCAGATAACTCTTTAAACCTAATTTTTTGAGTAAATATTTTTTGGCTAACACTTTTAATTAAGGTTTCTAATTGTTCTATTATTTTGTTTTGGGTTGAGATTCTTTCGTCAATAAGATCAATAAAAGAAACTATTTTTTGTTGTTCTTGAACTTCCGGGAAATTAATTTTAATTCCTTTAATAATACCAGCACTTAAATTTTCTTGGCCTCCTTGATTACTTAAATCTCTTATCTCATCATATCTTTTTGTGAGATTTTGAAAAGCAAAAAGGGGATTGAGAACGTCATTATTTGTTGTTATTGCCCCACAAGCTTGATTTGTTGTCGCTTCAATATTTAATATTGCAACTTTACCTCTCGTTTTTCCTTGACCATACATGGCTATCAGTAAAGTACCTTTTGGAAATAGTTTTGCTGATGAATTAGTAAGCCCTTCTTCTGTTATATATTCGTCTACTTTCTCGATAAAGTTGAAATCAATTAAACTCGTAGAAACCCAAGGAATGTTGCCATTCCAGTAGGAAGAGGTAGATCTATTTGGAGTTCCACCTGAGGAAACAATTGCTACTTCCCCCAATTTCCTCGTTTTCCATTCGTCAGTAAACCCCGGAAATCTCAAATTTGGAACATTTTGTATCTCAAATCTGAAAGATTAACAATCTTCAATCTCTAAATGTTTTCCTTTGTTAATTAAATTATAAAAGATGGACAAAAAAAACTTTAAGGAAATTGTGGCCCTTTGGAAAACAGACAAAAAGAACTATGTAAAGAAATCAACCTATTCAGCGTATGTATTGTTATTAGAAAATCATTTGTTGCCAATTTTTGGTGAAAATTATGAAGTAGAAGAAGCGGATGTACAAAATTTTGTTTTAAAAAAATTAGAAGCAGGGCTTAGTCAGAAAACGATTAAAGACATTCTGATTGTTTTTAAAATGGTGCTGAAATTTGGTGCAAAGAACAAATGGATTGCTTACGATGCTTTTGAAATTCAATATCCGACAGTACGTGAAAACCAACACGTGGAAGTGCTTTCGAGAACGCATCAGAAAAAAATCATGAACCACATTCAAGAGCATTTCACTTTTCGAAATTTGGGCGTTTTGATGTGTTTATGCTCAGGAATGCGCATTGGGGAAGTTTGTGCCCTTACTTGGGACGATATTGATACAGACAATGGGATTATTAATGTGAATAGAACCATACAGCGAATTTATGTGATTGAAGATGGTGTTCGAAAAACAGAATTGCTTTTGGACACACCTAAAACAAAAAATTCCATCCGTGAAATTCCTATGAACAAAGATTTAATTAGGCTAATCAAACCTATTAAAAAGATAGTCAATCCTTCTTTTTTCGTTCTAACAAACGATGCTAAACCTACAGAGCCTAGAACTTACCGAAGTTTTTATAAAAACCTGATGAGTTATTTAGAGATTCCCGAAATGAAATTTCACGGATTGCGACATAGTTTTGCTACACGTTGCATTGAAAGTAATTGCGATTATAAAACAGTAAGTGTGCTGCTTGGACACTCCAACATCAGTACGACTTTGAATCTTTATGTTCATCCGAATTTAGAGCAAAAGAAAAAAGCAATTGAGCAAATGTCCAAAGCACTTAAATAAATTTTAGATTATGAATTAGGAGATTATTTATTAGATTTGTCTATATACTAAAAGAACCAAATAAACTCTTAATTCATAATTATTTTGAGCAAACAATCCGAGCAAATATTAGAAGAACAATTTGTCTCACAATTACAAAAATTGGGATATAAATATGTGAGCATTAAAGATGAAAAAGCTTTAGAGTCAAATTTGAAATCACAGTTAGAGAAACATAATCATATCCAATTTTCGGGCAGTGAATTTGAAAAGGTATTGAACATTCTTACTAAAGGTTCTGTGTTTGAAAAAGCGAAAACATTACGAGAAAAGAAACATCATATTATCCGTGATAATGGCGATAATTTGTATTTTGAATTTCTAAATGTTGAGCATTGGTGCCAAAATGAATATCAAGTTACCAATCAAATTACACAAGATGGAAAATACGAAAATCGTTACGATGTTACTTTATTAATTAACGGCTTGCCTCTGGTGCAAATTGAATTGAAACGACGCGGTTTGGAAATGAAAGAAGCGTTTAACCAAATTAACCGTTATCAAAAACACAGTTTTGGTGCGGGAAAAGGATTGTTTCACTTTGTGCAATTGTTTATTATAAGCAATGGCGTGAACACCAAATATTTCAGCAACTTTGGTTCTCATCCACAAGAATTTTTGCAGACTTTTCATTGGACAGATGAGCAGAATAATCCATTAAATAATCTTATTACAGAATTTGCCGATACGTTTTTGGAGCCTTGTCATGTAAGTAAAATGATTTGCAAGTATATTGTTCTTAATGAAACTGCGAAAGCCTTAATGGTGCTTCGTCCGTACCAATATTATGCGGTTGAAAGTATCATTAAAAAGGTAAAAGAAAACGAAATTCTGAACGGTTACAATATCGAAAAGAACGGTTATATCTGGCATACGACAGGAAGTGGTAAAACATTGACTAGTTTTAAAGCTAGTCAGATTTTGTCTAACATTCCAGCCATTAAAAAAGTGGTTTTTGTGGTGGATAGAAAAGATTTGGATTATCAAACCAATCGTGAATACGACACATTTAGCAAAGGCTCAGTAAGTTCTGCGACGAATACGGATGATCTTATTCAAAAATTCAAAGACCCCAATGTTCGCATTATTGTTACAACGATTCAGAAATTAAATAATGCAATTTCGGGTAGAAACATTTCGAAAATGAAGCCGATTCAGGATGAAAGAATGGTTTTTATTTTTGATGAATGCCATCGTTCGCAATTTGGTGATACACATAAAAATATCGTTGGTTATTTTAGAAATATTCAGTTGTTTGGATTTACGGGAACGCCTATTCTTGAAAAGAATTCCGATGGCATGAAAACCACAGCAAGTTTATTTGGAAAATGCTTGCACAAATATGTGATTACAGATGCCATTCGAGACGAAAATGTATTGAAGTTTTCAGTGGAATATGTTCAAACTTTCAAGCAGAAAAAGCATATTGTCGATTTGAAAGTAGAGCAAATCAACGAAACCGAAGTTTACGAAGCTCCCGAACGCAAAGAAGCTATTGTTGATTACATTATTCAATATCACGATCAGAAGACGCAAAGTAGAAATTTTTGTGCGATGATGTGTGTGCAGGATATTGATTCGGTTATTCAATACTATGAAATTTTCAAGCGTAAAAAGCTAAATGGCGAACATAATTTGAAAGTGACTACGATTTTTAGTTACGCTCAGAATGAGGAAGAAATGGAAGAGCGCGTTGCAGTACAACTCAATGTTGCTGCAGAACCACAAGCAGAATATGGAACACGTGTTATTCCGCATCGTAGGGAATTGTTGGAAAAATATGTAGAAGATTTCAATGAATTATTTGGAGAGAAACAGAGCATAAAAGACACCGAAGGTTTTTATAATTATTACAATGCAGTTGCAAAAAAGTCAAAACATCCCAAACCAGAAGCCGATATTTTATTGGTTGCCAATATGTTTTTGACGGGGTATGATAGTAAAAATTTGAACACGTTGTATGTTGATAAAAATTTGCAATTTCATGGTTTGATTCAAGCTTTTAGCCGTACCAATCGTATTTTGGATAAAAATAAAACGCAAGGAAATATTGTTTGTTTCCGAAACTTGAAAGATAAGACAGACGAAGCCATTGCATTATTCAGTAATAAAGAAGCCGTTGCCGAAATTATTGTGGAACCATATGAGAAGTATGTCGAACAATTTAACATGGCTGTTGGCAAGCTTATGAGCATTGCGCCAAAAGTGAATTCCGTAGATAAATTGTACAGCGAAGAAGAACAATTAGAGTTTATTAAGTCATTTAGAGATTTAATGCGCTTATTGAAAAAGATGGGGCATTATTCCGAATTTACTTGGGATGATTTAGCTTTAAATCAAGACCTTTTCAACGGATATAGTAGTAAATATCAAGATTTAAAAGATTCAATCAATCTAAAAACGGACGTTCAAAAAACTTCGATTCTTAATGATATCGATTTCGAATTGGAATTGATACGTCGTGATACGATTAATGTTACCTATATCTTGCAATTGCTTATAAAATTTAGTTCGAAACACGGTGCAAAAGACAAGGAAAGTATCGAAAAAGATATTTTTAATTTGTTGAATACTGAAGTTTCTTTGAGGAGTAAAAGAGAATTGATTGAAAAGTTTATTCAGGAAAGTTTACCTCACATTGAAGATTCAGATAGTATTCCAGAAGAGTTTGAAAAATTCTGGAATATCGAACAAGAAAAGGCTATGCAAGAATTGGTGAATGATGAAAATTTATATTTCGAAAAAACTGAAAAACTAATTGAAAACTATCTCTTTACCGAACGAGAGCCACTACGTGATGAGCTTTTAAGTCTTCGAAAAGATGGTAAGCCAAGTGTTTTGAAATTTAAAGAAACGGGTGATCGTATTTTAAATAAAATAAAAGACTTTATCGATACTTTTGTGATTGGCATTGTGGGGGATTGATCTTTTTACAATTACCCAATAACAAAATTAAGAATCCGACGGAGGTATCTTTATAGCTCACAATGACAAATGGTACCTTTGAAATACAAAGAGTACCATTTTTTATTTATTCTTGAATCATATCATTTTCTTCATTCTATTTTATAGAATATTTTTTTTGAAAATCTGAAAATCAAAGTTTATTTAAAAACGTCAAAAACGACATCAAATGTTCGACTGAAGTACCTTTCAGCCCGCTGAAAGCTTGAACATTTGTTCAAGCTTTTTTTGTTTTACATCAACACAAAAAATCCTTCATCTAAAAAGACAAAGGATTTCTAAAAAACTCAAAATGATGATTTCCTAATCATCAACCTTACTATGTTGTTTTCCGTAGAAAAAGTAAATACAAATTCCGATTACTAACCAAATCAAAAGTCTCCACCAACTTTCCATTGTCAAAGATGTCATTAAATAAACACAAACAATAATTCCTAAAATTGGAACTAGAGGAACAAATGGAACTTTAAACTTACGCTCAGCATTTGGCATTTTTCTACGCATCACAATAATTCCAATACAAACTAAAGTAAAAGCAAATAAAGTTCCAATACTTACCATATGACCTAAATCTTTGATTGGTACAAAACCTGCAAAAATGCTAACAAAAACCAAAAAGAATAAATTGGTTTTCCAAGGTGTATGAAATTTTTTGTGAACATCTGAAAAGAAAGAAGGTAACAATCCGTCATTACTCATGCTATAAAATACGCGACTTTGCCCTAATAACATCACTAATATAACCGATGTATATCCTGCGATAATTGCTAAAATCAATACACTTTGCAAAAATGTATATCCTGTTACCGCAAATGCTGTCGCTGCTGGTGAAGCATCTCCTTTAAAGATTTCGTATGGTACTAAACCTGTCATTACCCACGAAAATAATACGTATAAAATGGTACAAATCACCAACGATCCTAAGATACCAATTGGCATTCCTTTTTGTGGATTTTTAGCCTCCTGTGCTGCTGTAGAAACCGCATCAAAACCAACAAAGGCAAAGAAAACAACTGCTGCACCAGCTGCAATACCTGGCATTCCTCCGAATTGTGTTCCTGGAATATTTTTAGGAATAAATGGTATATGATTTTCAGGGTTAATATGACTCCAACCTAAAACAATAAAAACAATTACTACACTTACCTTTAAAATAACAAGAATATTATTAATAATCGCAGATTCTTTTGTCCCTCTGATTAATACTAATGATAATAAACACACAATAAAGATTGCAGGTAAATTTATCATTCCGCCATCAGCTGGAGCATGCAATAATTCTTGAGGTAAATGAATGTTAATTCCTTGCAAAAATTTATCAACATATGCCGACCAACTCACACTTACGGTTGCTGCTGCCAATGCATACTCTAACACCAAATCCCAACCAATAATCCAAGCAATAAATTCGCCCATTGTTGCGTAAGAATACGTGTAAGCACTTCCCGCAACTGGAATCATCGAAGCAAATTCGGCATAACAAAGTCCTGCAAAAGCACAACCAACTGCGGCTAAAACAAAGGATAAAGTAACTGCTGGACCAGCGTGATCTGCTGCTGCAATACCTGTTAAACTAAATAATCCGGCACCAATAATAGCGCCAATACCCAAAGCAACTAAGGCTCCAGAAGATAGAGATCTTTTTAAACCACCTTCCGTTTCTTGCGAATCTTCTATTAGCTTCGCTAATGGTTTAATTTTCCAAATTGACATAAAAATACATGTGTTAAAACTTGATGAAATGTAAAGTGTTTCGGATATATTTTTCAGATTTGAAAAATAAATTTCATATTTTTTGGATATATTTCTAAAAGAAAACTTAAAATTTAATAATAATACAATTTAAAACTATTATTAAACCATATTTTTAAATTATTCATAAAAATTGATTCATATTTTTAACAAAACAAAATTCAATAAATCGAATAAATACGAATAAAATTATTTTTCACTTATTTTATTGAGACAAAAAAAAACCTCGAAAATAATTTTCGAGGTTTTGTATTATTTTATTGAAACGATCTTCTTATTCTGCAATACTTGGAACTGAAACCAATTCGTTTGTATCAGCATCATAATCGATTTCATCAAAACTAAATCCAAACAACTGTAAGAATTCATCATGATAACCTTTGATATCAGAAATTTCTTTGATGTTCTCAGAAGTTACAATTTTCCACAAATCATCTACTTCTTTTTGTACATCTTCGCGCATTTCCAAATCATCGATACGAATACGTCCATTTTCGTCCAAAGGAACTTCTCCGTTTGCAGTATACAAACGCTCTGCAAACAAACGTTGCATTTGCTCTATTGTACCTTCATGAATTCCTTTTGCTTTCATTACTTTGTACAATAACGAAATATATAATGGTACAACTGGAATCGCAGAACTCGATTGTGTTACCAAAGCTTTGTTTACAGAAACGTAAGAAACACCATTCAAATCTGACAATAGTTCGTTGATAACTGGAACCGTTTTTTCTAAATCATTTTTAGCCATACCAATCGATCCATCTTTGTAGATTCTATGAGTCAATTCTGGCCCGATGTAAGAATAAGCAACAGTTTTTACACCTTCAGCTAAAACACCAGCAGCTTTCAAATCTTCCATCCAAAATTTCCAATCTTCACCTCCCATTACAGCAATTGTATTATCAATTTCTTCTTGAGATTCAATCGGATCAATTGTAATATCTGTTACTTCTGCTGTATGAAAATCTACTGTTTTATTTGTAAATGGCTCTCCAATTGGTTTAAGAACTGATGAATACGCAACACCTGTTTTTGGGTGTGTACGACGTGGCGAAGCTAAACTGTAAACCACTAAATCTACTTGACCTAAATCTTGTTTGATTAAATCAATCGTTTGTTGTTTAATCTCATCAGAAAAAGCATCTCCATTAATACTTTTTGCATACAAACCAGCTTCTTGCGCTTCTTTTTCAAAAGCAGCTGTGTTGTACCAACCTGCAGTCCCCGGTTTTCTTGGCGCAGCAGGCTTTTCGAAGAAAACACCTATTGTTGCAGCATTATATCCGAAAGCAGCTGTAATACGAGATGACAGACCAAAACCTGTCGAAGCTCCAATTACCAATACTTTTTTTGGTCCTTCGGCTGAAATATTTTTTGATTTTACGTACTCAATTTGATTGTGAACATTTTTTGCAGTTCCCTCAGGATGAGTCGTAATGCAAATAAAACCTCTTGTTCTTGGTTGAATAATCATTATACTTAATTTAGTCGCATAAATTTATAAAATAAATTCTATATAACGAAACGATCTTTTTGTACATAAAATCATTCTATTTTTGATAAAATTAATAGGAATACTGATTTCGTTTTACTATATTTACAATTACTCAAAACCTACTTACCTATGAAAGATATTCACATAGGCTCTTTAATCAAAAAAAGAGTCGACGAACTTGGAATTGATATATCCCGTATCAAAAGTTTCTTCAAAACTTATTCTGAAAAAGAAATTAATGCTCAATATTTAAGTAAAAGTATACAAACAGACGATTTATTAAAATGGTCGAAGTTGTTGGAATATGATTTTTTTAGAATTTATACGCAGCACATTATTTTATTTGCTCCTGTTGGAAAAAACGCCGCAACTTCAACATCCCCTAAAAGCTCTGTTTTACCAAATTATCGCAAAAGTGTGTATACAAAAGAGATTATAGATTTTGTATTGAATTTATACACTGAAGAAAAAAAGAAAATTCAAGAAATTTCGAATGAATACAATATCCCTAAAAATACCATTCATAATTGGATAAAAAAATACCTACCACAAAATTAAATCTTACTCATTATGGAAAAACCAAACTACCAAAAAATCTATCAAGACATTATCAAACGTAATTTCCCTGAAAAAACTGAACAGACAAAAAAATTGTTAAAAAAGAATATGAATGTCTTGGATGTTATAAAAGTTTCAGAAATCTTAAATGCTAACAAAACAGCCGAAAATCAAAAGCATAAATCTTATGATTTGAATTCTGTTCTAGAAATTTTAAAATTTCAGCAAAAAAATAATTATACCAATACGTATACTGCTGATAAATTTAAAATCAGTCGAAACACTGTAGCTAAATGGCGCAAAATATATGGGTATTAAAAAACGGTTTCAAAAAGAAACCGTTTTTTAATTTATCTATTATTTTTATCCTCTTTTATTACTTTATGTACCGCTAAAGTTGCAAACGGAATAAATGCGTACATCACATAAATGATAAAGTCTTCGTCGTCCCATTTATATATTCTTCTAACTCTAAAAAGTAAAATCAAGTAAGCTGTAAACCAAAAACCGTGAAAACAACCAGCAAATGGCATTGGCAACACATAATCGAATTGATATTTTATTGGCATTGCGACCAAAAATAAGAGCGTACAACTTATCGTTTCCCACACACATGATGTGCTAAACCATTTTTTTAACTTTTCGTCAGATACGTTTAACATTTTGCAAATTTAATCGTTTATTGATAGTAGAGGTATGATAATCATTAGTTAAAAAGTTTATTTTTACTCAATTATTGAAATAACTATTAATATTTATGATAATTAAATGTTATAATTATTACTATTTATGATAATTATACATAATAATTATCAATATTATTTATTAAATTTGTGAAAATCCAAAACCTCATAATTAATGCATGTAGATAATTTTCTTTCAAAAAAATTCAATTTAGCTTTACCATATTGGACAATCATCTGTCCCATTCTTGCCATATTTTCACTAACTATAGCCGAAGGATTTAAAGGTCAGATGTGGTTTTCTGGAGTCTTAGGAATCATTTTAATTTCAGCCGTTTTATCAGCTGTACATCACGCAGAAGTTGTAGCGCATAAAGTTGGAGAGCCTTTCGGAACCATTATATTGGCTTTAGCTATTACAGTTATAGAAGTTTCGCTAATTGTTTCATTAATGATGTCCGAACCTACCGGCTTCCCTTCTGTTTTGGCAAGAGATACCGTTTTTGCTGCTGTAATGATCATTCTTACCGGAATTATCGGAATCTGTTTATTGGCTGGAGGAGTTCGTTATAGAGAACAAAATTTCATCAAACAAGGTGTTTCAACTGCTTTAATTACTTTAGTTGCAATATCTATATTAACCTTAGTTTTACCTAATTTTTTAACTTCAGAAAAAGGAGGAGAATTTTCGACAAGTCAATTAATTTTTGTCGCAATTATTTCGTTGATTTTATATGGCGGATTTATTTCTGTCCAAACCATTCGTCACCGTGATTATTTCTTACCACAAAGTAGCAAAGATAATGTGACATCAGAATTGCATGTCGAAAAACCAAATTTACTTACAACAATTTCTAGTTTGGTTTTATTATTAGTTGCTTTGTGTGCAGTTGTTTTGTTATCAAAAAAATTATCGCCAACCATCGAAACAATTGTGATGGATTTAGGCGCTCCAAAATCATTGGTGGGAATTATAATTGCCGGAGTTATCTTATTACCAGAAGGTTTAGCCGCATATAAAGCCGCAAAACAAGACCGTTTACAAACAAGTCTTAACTTGGCTTTAGGTTCGGCCTTAGCATCAATTGGTTTAACAATTCCTGCCGTAGCAATCGTTTGTTATTTCACAGGATTAGAAGTCACATTAGGAATAGACGCAAAATCATCTATCTTATTAGTGTTATCCTTGTTCACCGTTTATTTATCATTAAATTCTGGTCGAACAAATATTCAGCAAGGAATTGTTTTATTAACACTTTTTGCGACATATTTATTTACAACAATAGTTCCTTAAAGGAAATTTAAAGACATAAAAAAACGACTCAAAA
>NZ_DLJI01000012.1:13933-42748 GCF_002484185.1 Empedobacter sp. UBA7620
TTTTGAGTCGTTTTTTTATGTTATTTTTTTGGTAAAGAAACCATATTCGAATCTAATTTTTGATCTTTTTCTAAGAATATTTTTCCTCTCAAAATACTTTGAATTGTATTAATTAATTCTTTTTCGAAAGAATCTCTTAATTGAGATTGATGAAAAATCAACGAAACTTCACGCGTTGGAACTGGCGACTCAAAGTTTTTGACAAATTTCTTATATTCTTGTGGCAAATCATCTGCAACCAAAGCAGGCAACAAAGTCATTCCATAGCCATCATTTGCTAATTTAACTAAAGCTTCAAAACTTCCTGAATCTAACTTAATCGGACGATTTTTCAGATTAGAAGTATCACATAAAGCCAACACATTATTTCTGAAACAATGTCCTTCTTGCAAGATTAATAAATCAGAAGTGTTTAAATCATCTTCATTGATTTTATCTTTGTCAGATAAGCGATGCCCGTTTGGTACATAAGCTACCAATGGCTCATAATAAAGCGGTTTTTCGATAATTTGATCCTCGAAAAGTGGCGAAACCACAATTCCAAAATCCAACGAACCATCTTTTATTCCTTTTATAATTTTATCCGTTTGCAATTCTTTGATAATAAGATTTGATTTCGGATTATTTTTCTGAAATGTTTTATAAAATAAAGGTACCAAAGAAGGTAAAACAGTAGGAATAACACCAATAATGAAATCACCTTCTAATAAACCTTTTTCTTCGTTTACCAAGTGTTTCATTCGGTTAGCTTCCATTAAAATTGTTTTTGCTTGCGCAACAATTTTCTCTCCAATTTGAGTGATTTTGATTGGATGCGATGTTCTATCGAAAATATCAATATTCAATTCTTTTTCCAATTTCTGAATCTGCATACTCAATGTTGGTTGAGTTACAAAGGATTTATCAGCAGCAATTGTAAAGTTCTTATGCTCAGCCACTGCCAGCACATATTGTAATTGTACTAATGTCATATATAAAAATTGATATCTATAAATTTTTGTGATAAAGATATACATTATTATATTATCAATCTATATCATAAATCATAATTTAATCCATAAAAAAAGCTCGAAGAAATTCGAGCTTATCATTAAATATAAATTTAATTATTTGTTTAATTGTTTCTGAATTTCAGCTGTCCAATCTTGTAATTTTTTAGCATCTTCTGGTTTCAAAGTTTGAGTAAAACCTTGTAATTCTTTTTGAAAATCTACTGATTGTTTTGTCAATTCAGCTAATTTATTTGCATCACCAGCAGTTGCAGCTAATTTCATGTCAGCAGCCCATTTGTTGTATTTTCCAACAAATTCAGTAATTTTTGGATCAGAGAAAGTTGGTAAATCTTTTGCTACATCAGCAACTTTATCCATTGTCTCTTTACCAGCTTCTACTTGGTCTTCTACTGTATTCGCTACATTTTCTTGTGTGTTTTCTACTTTTGCATCTACTTTTTCTTTTTCAGATTTACAAGAAGATAAAGAAACTACACCTAATACTGCAGCAGCTAAAAATAATTTTTTCATTTTTAATTAGAGTTTTAAAGTTAATATTATTGATTGTTCAAGTTAAACAAATCTAACGATTTATTTCTGTTAAATTTTTAATTTTCTTTCGAGAATTGGACTTCATATAAATTGGCATAATAACCTTTCTGAGCCAACAATTCGCTATGTGTACCTTGCTCAACAATCATTCCATTATCCATCACAATAATTTTATCTGCATTTTGAATCGTCGCCAAACGATGCGCAATAATAATAGAAGTTCTGTCTTGCGTTAGCTTATCAGTCGCTTTTTGTATCAATTCTTCCGACTCTGTATCAATAGAAGACGTTGCCTCGTCCAACACCAAAATCTCTGGATTATAAATATATGCTCTCAAAAATGAAATCAATTGACGTTGACCTACAGAAAGTGTCGAACCACGCTCGCTTACCTCACTGTAATAGCCTTTTGGTAATGACATGATAAAATTATCAATTCCAATAATTTTCGCAGCATTTTGGACTTCTTCCAACGAAATATCTTTATTACCTAGAACAATATTGTCATAAATCGTTGTATTAAACAAGAAAACATCTTGCAAAACAACCGCAACGTGTTGACGTAAATTCTTCAATTCCATATCATGAATATTTACATCATCTATTTTAATTGTTCCAGAATCTATGTCATAAAAACGACTCAATAAATTAATTATAGTAGATTTTCCTGCACCTGTGGCACCTACAATTGCAATTTTTTCACCTGGTTTTGTCGAAAAAGAAATTCCTTTCAATACTAAATTATTCGGAACATAAGAAAACTTCACATTTTCAAAATCGATTTTACCTTTTACATGATCCAATTTTATTGTTCCATTATCTGGTAAAGTTTGATCATCATCAATAATTTTGAACACACGATCTGCTCCTACCAAACCACGCTGAATGGTATTGAAACGCTCTGCAATTGCACGCATTGGCGCAGTTAACAACGTAACATATTGTGTAAAAGCAATCAAATCTCCAACAGAAACATCTCCATAAACAGCTGTTCTAAGTCCTCCAAACCAAATCAAACTTCCCGTCGCTAAAGCCGAAATAATATCGACAACAGGAAACATTAATGAAAAATAGAAAACTGTTTTAAGATAGTTTTTCTTTAAATCATTATTAATCGAAACGAATTTATCATATTCCGCTTGCTGACGATTAAAAACCTGAATAATATTCATTCCTGTTAATCGTTCTTGCACAAACGTATTCAATTTCGCCACAATTGTACGCTCTTCTTGGTAAACATTTTTCAATGCTTTTTGGAATAATCGTGTAATAATCATCATCAACGGAAGAATCACAATCACAACCGTTGCCAAAACCCAGTTCATCCAATACATCACAAAAACGATGAAAACGATTTTCAATACATCGCCTAACATCACTAAAATTCCGTCATTGAAAACCTCAGCAATCGTTTCAATATCAGAAACTGAACGCGTTACCAAAACTCCATTTGGCGTTTTATCGAAGTAACCAAGCTTGAATTTGATCAAATGATTATACAAACGAACTCGTAATAAACGGATAACTCGTTGTGCAACAACATTCGCTAAATAAACCATAAAAAAGGACAAAATACCTTCGAAAACTAATACCAAAGATAGTTTCACGATTTGCATTTGAAGTCCTGGTAAATCTTTTGTCTGAATATAATCATCGATGATATTTCCCGTTAAATACGGACGATATACAGAAAAACACGCACTAAAAACTGCTACAAAAACCACCGACCAAAACATCACTTTGCTTTGCGCCCCGATTTGTAAAACACGTTTTAATCCATTAAAATCAAACGATGTATTTTCGTTATTTGAACTCATTTTTAAATAATTCTTTTGGATATTGAACATCTACCAAATATAATCCTTGCGCTGGAGCCGAAGCTCCTGCCGATGAACGTTGTTTTTGTTCAATAATTTCTTCAAAATCGTGGATAGAAATTCTTCCTAATCCAACCTCAACCAATGTTCCAACAATTGCGCGCACCATATTTCGCAAAAAACGATCGGCAGTGATTTGAAAAATCAATTGTCCGTTTTCATTTTTGCGCCAAAACGCCTCTCTTACATCGCAAATATTTGTTTTCACATCGGTATGTAATTTAGCAAAACTTCCGAAATCTCCTTGCTTAATTAACAATTTTGCTGCTTCATTCATTTTTTCAATATTCAATTCTCTATTAAAAATCCAAGCGCTATCAAACGCAAAAGGATCTTTGAAAGGTGAAATAAAATAATTGTACGAACGCGAAGTCGCATCAAAACGCGCATGCGCTTCATCATCCATCAAAAATAAACGATAAGCAGCGATGTCTTTTGGTAAAAAAGAATTTAATTTTTTGATTAAATCAATCGATAATTCATCTTCATAATCAAAATGAATAAACATCTTTTTCGCATGAACACCAGAATCTGTGCGCCCTGCACCGACAATCGAAATTTCTTTTCTTAAGATTTTAGACAATCTATCTTCAATAACTTCTTGAACCGAAATTTGATTGGGTTGAATTTGATAACCAAAATAATTTTTCCCGTTGTATGCTAATTCTAAAAAATATCGCAATTGTTGTAAATTTGAGCAACAAAAATACAACCTTTTGAAGAAAATTCTTTTACTTTCGGACACGCATTCTTATATCGACGATAGAATTTTGGAATATGCACAACAAGCAGACGAAATTTGGCATGCTGGAGATATTGGCGATATTTCTGTAACCGATAAATTGGCTGAAATAAAACCTTTGCGTGCTGTTTATGGAAATATTGATGATAATAAAGCGCGCGCAGAATTCCCGCTCAACAACAGATTTTCGTTGGAAGATGTTGATGTTTGGATTACGCATATTGGTGGTTATCCAGGAAAATATAATCCTGCAATTCGAAAAGAAATCACAGAAAATCCTCCGAAATTATTTATTTGTGGACATTCACACATTCTAAAAGTGATGCCTGATAAACAATTGGGTTTAATTCATATGAATCCAGGCGCTGTTGGTAAACACGGTTTTCAGAAAGTTCGTACGATGTTACGTTTTGAATTAAATAAAGGAAGAATCGAGAATTTAGAAGTAATTGAATTTAAGAAATGATTTTGCGAATCTCGAAGTGCGAGATTCGAAGTTCGTATTTCGTTTTATTTCGCTAACTTGAATTCTTTCAGAATAGTAATAAACTTCGGATTAGTAATATATTCTCTAAATTCGTGTGAATTTTGTCCTGAAAAATCAGTTTCTTCTAAAAACGTATAATTTTTAGAAAGTTCATCAAACAAATCTTTTTTGTAACCAAAATCTGTCGCAATCAAACTTCGTGATAAAAACCCGATCTTCCCTTTTCCTAACACATAATCCGTGTCATTTATCGTGATATGCATGCGTTTTAACTGAGGTGTAAAGGTTTTTAATTGATTATTATCCAACGTAAAATCAACTTTTCCAATTGCAGGCGCCAACATAATACTGTAAATTTTATTATTATTTTCTAACAACGTTTCTGCATTCGTAAAATCGACATGATGCGCATTTTCAGCACGTTTTATCTCACTTTCACGCAACGAAGGATTCACAAGTGAACTCAAAACAACCGATGCACCACGACTATGCGAAATCAAATAAACATCTTTGTTATGAATGACATTCAAAATTCTACGAAGTCCAAAAACGCCCGCCATTTGGCTATTTGTCGTTGCACTTACCCAAACTTTTGCTGCTCCAAAAAGACTTTCGTTTACCAATCCATCCCAATAAAAATTAATTACCTCATCATTCGAAGAATTAATATTCATATAAGTTTTGGCTTTATTGTAATTTTTTAGGCTAAACAAATAATCATTGTCAATTCCATGCACAAAAATGATGACACGTTTCTTATTTTTAACTCTTTTTTCGATATTTTTCAAACGCAAACTTTCATAAGAAGTTAATTGATTTTGGAAGTTACTTTCAGTCGCAATTTTCATCAACGAATAATCTCTACGACTTGCATTTTTAGGAGGTTTACCATATGATTTCAACCAATTATCTGGATAAAAATTTCCGTTTTGATCCACAAAAGAACTTGTTGTATTCGGTTGAATAAAATTATTTGGATTCTGAGAAGTTGGCACATTATGTATTGCTGCACATGACGTTAAAAAACTAATCACGAAGACATAAAACAAGTTTTTCATATGATAAAAATTGGTATGCGAAGTAACTACAATTTTCTTTATTTCGCAATAGATTTTGTACCTTCAACCATAAGTTTAACAAGGTTTTAAGTGAAATATACAATCAAACAAATTTTAGCCGAAACAAATCATCGTGCTTGGCAATATCCTTCAAAATCGTGGAAATATTATCAAGAATGGAACAAAGCTTTATTTTTTCATTACAAAATTGACAAAAAAATTTTGAGAGAATTAGTTCCAAAAAATCTAGAAATTGATGAAATAAATGATTCTGCTTGGGTTTCGCTTGTCGCTTTTACGATGGAAAAAATTAGACCTCGCTTTTTTCCTGCATTCTCTCCTATTTCTGATTTTGACGAAATTAATTTGAGAACCTATGTGACAAAAGACGAAAAACCTGGCGTTTATTTTTTATCGATTGAAGCTGGAAAATTATTTTCTGCAATTTTAGCTAAATCATTATCAGGTTTACCATACGAAAAATCAAATATCAACAGAACCGAAAATTCTTATCAAGCCAATCATCCCAAACGAAATTTCTCTTTATTAACGGATTTCCATGTTGGAATGCAAGTAAAACACAAAACTGAATTGGATTTATTTTTGACTGAACGATATTGTTTGTATTTGGAAGATCACAATCAATTGTTTCGTTATGAAATTCAACATTTACCATGGAAAATCAATCAACTTGAATTAGATTTTTTAACGATTGATTACCAACTTCAAGATTTAAATATCCATTCGAGACCAGATTTAGTGCATTATTCAGAAGGTGTGCAAGTTGTCGCTTGGGAGAAAGAAAGAGTTTAACAATTAAATTTTCTTCTTCAACAAATGTTGCATTCCATTGAACCATTCACGTTGAGAACCGTCATCTATATAACCGACTTTTAGATACAAATCATATGCTGATTTATTGTTGAAATTAACCGCTAAAACCAATTCATCAATTGTAGGAAAATTATCTTTTACAAAATCATCCATCAAATTCATAGAAATTTTTCCGTAACCCTTTCCTTGAAATTCTGGATTTATCGATAAAGAACGCAACAACAACGAATTCGTATTATTCGTCATCTCCAATTTATCGTCACCATAATCTAACACAAAAAAACCAATTGGCACTTCATCTAACAAAATTGTAATTGGTTTTGCATGTCCATCTGCGCGTAATTTCAAACGCTCAAAAGTCTCGCTAGGCAAGGCTGTAAAAGGAATTTGGTCTTCTGGCAAATTGTATAACAAAGCATCGTGATGTTTGGTTTCTGTATGTTTGAGTTGAATTGTCGACATGCTAATTATTTTAATTAAAATTAATCAAAACATTCTAAATCTTATGTAAAAACAACAAGGTTTATCTATTAAATTTTAACGAATTATCAATAAAAATTTAAAATCATTCTAACTAAAATACTTTTTAAATTGTAGATAATTTCAATCTAAAATCTACAATTATGGATAATCAAAATAAGTTAAATATTCAAATCGGGACAACTCAAAATACAGATGGTATCTATGTAGAAGTCACAGAAAATGGACCTTATATCTTGCACGGAAAACCTAAAATTGTTCAGCAATTTATCGTTCCAAATCAGCAAGGAATTTCTATCAATTACCAAGAAGGAGAAGAATTTGAAGCAAAAGATGCAACTTATATTTGTCGTTGTGGATTATCCCAGCACAAACCTTATTGTGATGGTTCGCATAAAAAAGCAACAGAAAATGGTGTGGATTTAACTGAAAAAGCAACTTTCAATCCCGAATTATTAACTGCAGAAGTTATAGAAGGACCTGTTGTTTCGCTCACTGATGACGAAAAATTATGTGCTTTTGCTCGATTTTGTGACAATGGAAAACGTATTTGGAACCAAGTTCAAGATTCTACACAAAACTCTGTTGATTTGAGTGTTGAAATGGCGCATCATTGTCCTTCTGGACGATTGATTGTTTGGGATGAAAATAATCAACCAATCGAAGATGATAACACCTCAGCTTCTGTTGGAATTATTGAAGATGTTACGAATGATTTAAGTGGTCCTTATGCATTATGGGGAGGAATTCCGCTAAAAAGTGCGAATGGCGAATATTACGAAGTACGAAATCGACAAACAATTTGCCGTTGTGGACAATCTTCTAATAAGCCTTTTTGTGATGGAACACATGCTTCGATGAGATTTCAAGATGGATTACCAAAGCAACCAAAAGCAGATGGAAAAGTTTTTTAATAAAATAATATTAACATAAAAACGCTCAAGAAAATCTTGAGCGTTTCAATATAATAATGATATTTATATTTTTAATTATTAATAACACCAGAACCTAAAAGTTCGTCATCAACATACCACGCACAGAATTGACCTTCTGTAATCGCAGATTGAGGATTTTCAAATTCAACATACATTCCGTTTTCAGCTTTGTGTAAAATTGCTTTTTGCAAAGGTTGACGGTAACGAATACGCGCCATCACTTCCATTGTTTCATCGGTTTTCAAAGTTAAATCTTCGCGAACCCAATGTACTTCTTCCTCTTTTATAAACAATGCTTTCTTCAACAAACCTGAATGATCAGCACCTTGACCTGTGTAAATAACATTTGTCTCTACATCTGTATCAATAATAAACAAAGGTTCTACTTTTCCTCCAACTCCCAATCCTTTTCGTTGACCGCGAGTGAAATAATGCGCACCTTGATGTTTACCTACAATTTCTCCGTCTTCTTGTTTATATGAGAAACCTTTTGCTTCGAAATCTAATGCTTCATATTTATTTGCAAAAGTTGGAATTTCTCTTTTATATCCGTTCCAATCTTTGGCTATTTCTACAATTACACCTTCTTTTGGTTTTAATTGTTGTTGCAAAAATTCGGGTAAACTAACTTTTCCAATAAAACATAAACCTTGCGAATCTTTCTTATTCGCTGTAACCAAGCCTTGCTCTTGTGCAATTCTTCTTACTTCTGGTTTTTCTATATCTCCAATTGGGAATAATGCTTTGCTTAATTGATCTTGCGACAATTGACACAAGAAATACGATTGATCTTTATTGTTATCATTACCTTTTAACAATTGAAAAATCTCTTTTCCATTTTCATCAATTGTAGAAGTTTTTCGTGCATAATGTCCTGTTGCAACGTAATCTGCTCCTAGTTCTAAAGCTGTTTTCAAAAACAAATCGAACTTAATTTCTCGGTTACATAACACATCAGGATTTGGTGTTCTTCCTTGCTCGTATTCATTGAACATATAATCTACAATACGTTCTTTGTACGAATCAGACATATCAATTACCTGAAAAGGAATATCTAATTTTTTAGCTACCAACAAAGCGTCTGCACTATCTTCTATCCATGGGCATTCATCTTCCAACGTTACCGATGCATCGTTCCAATTACGCATAAATAATCCGATCACATCATAACCTTGCTCTTTTAGCAAATAGGCTGTAACACTTGAATCTACTCCTCCAGAAAGTCCTACGACAACTCTTTTCATCTTAAAAAATTTCAGTCTACAAAGTTATAAAATAATATCCGACGAATGATTATCCTACATCAATCTATTTTTTAAATGATTTTGGCTGAAAAAATAAGATAAAAATAAGATAAAAATAAGGGTACAAATTCCTGTTAAAAACGGATAATATAAGTTAGATAATACATCAACAGAAGAAACTTTTGTTGCACTTGAAATTGTATTTGCAGCAGCAACAGCTGCCAAAACTTGTGCTCCATAAGGTAAAATCCCTTGTACAAAACATGAAACTGTATCCAAAATACTCGCCACGCGTCTACCTTCTAAATCGTGATGATCAGAAATGTCTTTTGCTATTTTACCACAAATCAAAATAGTAATCGTGTTATTTGCCAAACAAGCATTTGCTAAAGCTGTAAGCGACGCAATACTCATCTCAGCTTGACGTTTTGTTTTGATATTTTTGGTTAGATGATAAATGATAAAATCTAATCCACCATTTAGACGAATAATTCCTACAATTCCGCCAATGATTAAACAAATAATACTCAACTCAAACATTCCTTTGAAACCTTCATTAATAGAAGAAACTAAGTCTAGTAAAGGAACACCTGAATAGAACAAACCAATTCCAAGAAACGATAGAATTCCTACAATTAAAGCCCAAATCACATTAATTCCAGACATTGCAAGTCCAAAAACTAATAGATAAGGTAAGATTAAAATCAAGTCAAAATCTAACTGTTTTCCTTGAAAATTGGTTGTGTCAAAATGTTGAGAAAGTGAAAAATATATAATCGTCGAAACAATAGCTGCTGGAACTACTATTCGAAAATTAGTTTTAAATTTAGATTTCATACTAACTTCTTGCGTGCGTGTTGCAGCAATTGTTGTATCAGAAATAAACGATAAATTATCGCCAAACATTGCTCCACCAACCACTGCTCCTAACAAAATTGGCATAGAACCTGGAATCATTTTATCCATTTGTACTGCAATCGGCGCAACGGTTACAATTGTTCCAACCGATGTGCCCAAAGCCGTCGATATAAAGCAAGACAACAAAAAGAATCCTGCTACAATAAAGGAAGCTGGAAGGTAATTCAAGAATAAATTAACTGTTGATTCTACAGCACCAATTGTAGACCCTAAACTTCCAAACGCTCCAGCGAGAAGAAAAATTAAAATCATCAACATAATGGTTTCTTCACCTGCATTCTTACAAAAAGCCTCGGCTTTCGTATGAAATGAAACCTTAGGGAATTGAACAAATGCAATTACGAGCGCCAACATGAAAACAACCAATGCTGGAACGGAGTAAAAATCGTTTAGATAAATAGATGCCGAAAAATAGACAAGTATGAAAATGATTAAAGGCAATAAAGCCCAAAAATTTCCTTTTTTTATGATCATATTACTAAAAATTCAGAAAAATATTCTGCAAATATCTATCGAAATTTTAAAACATGAAAATCAAATATTTATTGATTTATAAGTTTTTAGGACAGTAGAATAAAAAAAGGAACATCTTTCGATAGACATTCCTTCATTTAGAAAATTTTTCTAAAAACTGTATTTTTATTTCGCAATTAATTTATTTGTTTGTGTAATTGCGCGCTCATTTTTTTCAAGAATCCAAGCCTGACCTTTTATTTTTCGCATAATATTATCATACGTACGCATCAAAAAAACATTATAAATAGCTTCTGATAAATGCTTTGGTTTATGCGCTAACGAACGCAAACTCATCGAAAAACCTGGCGTCAAATATTTCATGTAATGCCACCAACCTTCTGGCATATAAAGCATTTCTCCGTGTTTTAAATCAGCAACCATAGGATTGATATTTTTCAGCGCTGGCCATTTATCAAAATCTGGATTATCAAAGTCAATATCTTCTCTACAAATTACCGAATGCGGAATTTTGTACATGTATTTCGAATCCTCTGGCGGAACAATAATACAACGTTTTTTTCCTGCAAAATGAAAATGCAAAATGTTCGCTAAATCGATATCATAATGCATAAAAACATTCGATCCTTCACCTCCAAAAAATAACATTGGCATCGATTTGAAAAGATTCAAACCCAAATCTGGCATTTTATAATCTTGTTGCAATTGCGGAACTTGACTCATCAAATTATACAAAAATATACGCAAATCTGTCGGTTCACTTTGCAACAAATCCACATATTCAGACATTTTCATCTTTGCAACTGGTTCATTTACTTTCTTCGTATAATCAACCGGATCATTATTATATAAAGGGACAACCTTGTCGCCAGCAACTTGTTTTATATACTCAAAATTCCACTTTTCGTACGCAGGCCAATCCTCTGTAATTCGCTCTACTACAACTGGTTTTTGAGGTTTAACGTAATATTTCTGAAAATCTTTTGCAGAAATACTTTCTACTCTTTCAACTTCTGTGAAATTAAAATTCATCTTTTATGTAAAATAAAGTGCAAATTTACTTAACTTTTTTGTTAAATCTGAACGATGCAATTATTAAACCAATCTTTTTTAGATATGATTGAATAATTATTTCTGATTTGATAATTTATTAAATATACATTAAACTTTACAATAACTGATGATAGAAAACACATCAATTCTTTCATTATCTTTACATTGAATTTTTAAAATTGATTCGTTGAACGCAAAAAATCTATTTTTTCCCATCTTTTTTATTCTACTGAATACATTTTGTTGTGCACAGCAAATTTTTCCGTATTTGGAACTTAAAAATGAGGAAGATTTTGAAAAAATAGAAGCAATTTCTCTCGAAAACAACTACAGTTTTAATCATTTATTGGGAAATTTGAGTCATATTTTTACTTTTCAGAACAATTCTTCGGAAAATATTTCGGCTAAATTTATTTACCCTTATCAAGCTTCTCAAAATGTATACGAATTAAAAGCTTTTGTAAATGATAAAATTTTTGAAATTCAATCCAAATCAATTGTAGATATTCGAAAAGAGTTGAAAAATATTGACGCTTCAACTATTTTTAAAAATCAACAAAACAATCAAGTTTTACAATTAGATTTAGGAAAAATTCCTGCGAATGCAATAATTAAAATTCAGCTAAAAGTTTCGAAAATTGTTGAAGAAAATAGTTTGAATTATCAAGTTTCGTTTCCAGAATTTATCGTTAAACGAACAGAATCTTTTACGCAAATTCATCGTTGGAACAATCAATTGAATGGTTTTCCGAAAAACATAAATTCAAACATTCATCTTTCTGGAAATTTTCCAATTTCAAAAATTGTTTCTGATTTAAAGTTTTCAAAGGAAAATGATCGAAATTATGTTTCAAAAAATTCGGATAAAAAGATTCCAACTCTTCAATATGCTTATACAAAAAATGAGCTACAAACTGGAATTGAAACATTTACTGAAAATGGTTGCGATTATATTTTAGGAACAATAAATCCTGGGAAAAGTAATTCAAATTTTAATGCCCCTCGAGAATTTTTGTTTGTTTTAGATGCTTCTGGATCAATGATGAATCAACCAATTGAAACCACCAAAAAATTTATGAATCAACTTCTTCCAAATTTGAACGAAACAGATAAATTTAATGTGCTGATTTATTCGACAAAAAATGAATTAGTTTTTAAAGAATCTCAATTTTCAACCAAAGAAAACATCAATTTAGCTTTAAAAAAAATTAATTCCTTGAATGGAATTGGCGAAAAATTACTGGATGAAGCAATAGAGCAAATTCAGAAAAATCCTTTTGATAAAAACTATAAAAGAATCATCGCAATTATATCGGATGGAGCGATGAATTTGAATGAAACTGTTTACAATTCACTTCGAAATTATGCAAAAGACACACAATTTATAACTTTAGGAATTGGAAAAGAATTGGATTATCAAGCGATGAATTTTATTAGCTTAGCGACAGGAACGCTTCCGATTACAGTCAATGATCCAAAAGAATTGAATCAAAAAACAGCTCAATTTCAGCAAGCTGTTTTGAATTCTTCTATTTATCACCTAAAAGTTCAATCATCCCAAATCAACCTCAACGAAACGTTTCCGAAGAATTTCAATACGTATTTAGCTCAAAATTCGGTCAATTTTGTTTCGCGCGATTGTAATCGTCGTTATCCAAAAAAAATCGAAATTATTGGCAATCAATCCGACCAAAATTTCACTCAAAACTTTGAGATTAAACAACCAAATACAAGTGAATTTACAGAAGCAATTAAGTTTTATTGGGCAAAACAAAAGATCGATTATCTCTTAAAAGATGAAGAACGTTGCGGTGAAATGTGCAAAAAAGATGGACGATATCGAAAAGAAATTGAGAAAATTGGAACTGAATTTAACATCTCAACACCTTATAATTTATTGATTCAAGAAGGAAATGTAGAAAATTACAACAATGATTATGATACAGATGGAGATGGCGTGATGGATATCGAAGACGAATGTCCTTATATAAAAGGAAATCGTTTTGGAAATGGTTGTCCTGAAAGTAATTTGAGTGATAAAAAGATTGGAAATTATGTTCAAGATTATTCCAATTATTTAATGGAAACAGTCGAATTTGATTTTGATAAAGCTGAAATCAGAGCGATTGATTATCCAAAATTGAATGAAGTTGTTGCAATTATGAAACGAAATCCATCACATCATTTTATCATCGAAGGTCACACAGACGCAGTTGGAACTGAATCTTACAATTTCGATTTATCACAACGAAGAGCAAATGCGGTTTTGAATTATTTGGTAGAAAAAGGCTTGAATAAAAATCGATTTTCAATTTCTTCTAAAGGTTTTTCAGACTTGAAACACAAAGAATGTAATCCTGCCTCAAATTGTATTGATTGGAAAAATTTTGAGAATAGACGAGTGAGGTTTAGGATTAATTAGTAATTATAAATGATGAGTTATTAATCATACTTGGATTTCATTCATATTTATATAAAACAAAAAACCTCGAATAAATTCGAGGTTTTGTATCTTATATAATTATTAGCTTACGAAATTCTTTCGATCAAAGCCATGTAAAATCCATCATAATTAGTTTGAGATGGATAATGCATTTTATCTGAAACCATTTTATAATTTGGATGATTTTTCAAGAATTTTTCTACTTGTTGCTCATTTTCTTGTGGTAAAATAGAACAAGTTGCATAAACCATCATTCCACCAACTTTAATAATTTTAGAATAATCAGCTAAGATTTTTTCTTGCGTTGCTAAAATTTCGTCAATAAATTCTGGTCTTAATTTCCATTTTGCATCAGGATTACGTTTCAAAACTCCCATTCCAGAACAAGGTGCATCAATCAATAAGCGATCAGCAGAATTCTCCATACGCTTGATTGTTTTTGCTTCAATCACCTTTGTTTGTACATTCTGAACATTGTTACGTTTTGCACGACGTTTCAATTCTTTCAATTTCCAATCGTACAAATCCATTGCAATAATTTGCCCTTTGTTTTCCATCAAAGCAGCTAAATGCAATGTTTTTCCTCCGGCACCAGCACAAGCATCTACCACACGCATTCCTGGCTGAACACGTAAATAAGGCGCAATCAATTGCGATCCTGCGTCTTGAACTTCAAACCAACCATTCTGAAATTCATCTGTACGGAAAATATTTGTTTTCTCTTCAAGCTCTAAAGCATCTTGATATTTCGATAAAACTTTCGTTTTTATTCTACGCTCCTTCAACGCTTTTTGTAATGTTTTACGGTCTGTTTTCAAGGAATTCACACGTAAAACTGTTGGTGCTTGCGAGTTCATTGCATGCACTTCATCTAACCAACGATTTCCCAACGACTTCTCTCCTAACTCGAACATCCAATCTGGATACGATTCTGCAACCGCAATATTTTTAGACGAATTGTGATGTCTTTTCAAGACTTCTTTTGGATAGATTTTTTGAAATTCTTCCCATTTTGGTAACGTTTGCTCTGGATCTAAAGCAAACCAAGTTCCAACAAACTCCCAAATTGTATCAGGAGAAAGCGGACGGCTCATTGCCCCTTCAACCAAACGTTTCCAACGAACTAAATCGTAAACCGTTTCGGCAATAAAAGCACGATCGCGCGCTCCCCATTGCTTATTCGATTTCAATGTTCGCTCAACTTCTTTATCTGCATATTTTCCTTCGAAGAAAATTTGTTGCAATGTGTCGGTAATTCCGACAAATAAATTTTTATATGGTAAAATCTTCATAACTCGGTGCAAATTTACAAAGACTTAAATGATTAGCGTAATTAATTTATAAGATTATACAACTTCAAAAAGATCTTTTATCTTTTGAGGAACCTCAACCACTTTATTTTGCTTATAATCGAAGGTCACAATTCCTGTTTTCGCTTTTGCAATTAATTTATCTTTTGTAGAAATTTTATAGATTACATCAAAACTAACACGCGAAAAATCTTGCACACCAATCTCAATCAACAATTCATCACCATAAAAAGCTTGATTTTTATACTCAATCGCAACATCACCCATAATCACACTTACACCTCCAAAATCTAATTCCGAATAGCCATAATGTTGAAAAAACTGAATTCGCGATTCATGTATAATGGACAATACTTTATCGTTTGCCAAATGATTTCCATAATTGAGATCAGTTATGCGTACTGGTATTATTGTTGAAAATAAAAATTTGTCTGAAAAATCTAATTTTATACGAGCCATTTTGTAGATATATTTGCTCAAAGATAAGAAAGTTGTATAAAAAAAAACGGGTTTAAGCTCCTCAGCTTAAACCCAATTGATTTTTAAAAAAACTTACACTAGTAAGTATAAATTTAACATTAAAAAAAATCAATCTTACTCTCTACTACCTAAGGTCAAATTTAGAAATAATTTAATAAACACCAAAACTTTTTAGAAAATTTTTATTATTCTTTTTTATTTAAAATAAGACTGATATTAAAAACTCTAAATATTAGATTATTATATAAAAAAAGCACTCTATTAAATACGACCTATATAAATAAAACATGCTATTTTTTATGTTTGTGAAAAATAGTAATTTGCAAGACCAAACTTTTAACATGAATTTGATTCAATACATTCATCAACATCTTAATTCTATTTCAGAAAAATCAATCAACAATACAGTAAATTGTTTGAATGAGGATAACACCATACCCTTTATTGCAAGATATAGAAAAGAGGTCACTGGAAATCTTGATGAGGTTCAAATTTCTGCTATAAAAAAACTGCAAAATCAATTCAATGAAATTGTTTCTCGAAAAGAATTTATTTTAAAAACATTAGAAGAACAAAATCAATTGAATAATGAATTACAACAACGTATTCAGAAAAGTTTTGATTTGGTTCAATTAGAGGATTTATATCTTCCTTATAAAAAGAAGAAAAAAACACGTGCGACCATTGCGAAAGAAAAAGGTTTAGAGCCTTTGGCGAAAATCATCATGAAACAAAATAATATTCCTGATTTAGATGATTTAGCAAAAAAATATCTGAATGAAGATGTAACAAGTATCGAAGATGCTTTTGCAGGTGTGCAAGATATTATTGCGGAATGGATCAATGAAAATGAGTATGTGCGTCATCGATTACGAGATATTTTCAGAAAATCTGCATTGATTGAAAGTAAATTGGTCAAATCTAAAATAGACGATGAAGATTCGGCTAAATATTCAAACTATTTTGAATATGAGGAGCCATTGAAAAAAATTGCTTCACATCGATTATTAGCTATTTTACGTGGGGAAAATGAAAATTTCTTGAAAGTAAATGTATCAATTGATAAAAAAGAAGCTTTCAAATTTTTGGAGTATACATTGATCAAATCTATTCAACCAGAAGTTTCTTGGGTTATTGAAGAAGCGATAAAAGATGCGTACAAACGACTTTTAGCTCCTTCAATCTCAAATGAAGTGTTGAAAGAGGCAAAACAAAAAGCAGATGAAATGTCAATCAATGTTTTTTCGAAAAACTTAAATCAATTGCTTTTAGCACCACCTTTGGGAGAAAAAAGAATTTTGGCAATAGATCCAGGTTACAAATCGGGATGTAAAGTTGTAGTGTTAGATGAACAAGGTGATTTGTTGCACAACGAAAACATCTATCCACATGCGCCACAAAATGAAAAAACGCAAGCTATCAAAAAACTAAAATCACTTGTCAATGCTTATAATGTTGATGCAATTTCAATAGGAAATGGAACGGCTTCTCGCGAGACAGAAAATTTGGTACAGAACATTGCATTTGATCGTCCACTAAAAGTTTTTGTTGTGAATGAAGCTGGTGCTTCGGTTTATTCGGCTTCTAAAATTGCCCGCGACGAATTTCCAGATAAAGATGTTACCGTTCGCGGTGCTGTTTATATAGGTCGTCGTTTACAAGACCCTTTGGCAGAATTGGTAAAAATAGAGCCAAAATCGATTGGAGTTGGTCAGTATCAACATGATGTCGATCAAACTTTATTGAAAAATGAGTTGGATGATGTTGTTTCTTTCTGTGTGAACAAAGTTGGTGTAAATCTGAACACGGCAAGTAAACATTTGCTAAATTATGTCGCTGGAATTGGCGAAAAAATAGCTGAAAATATTGTAGAATATCGAAGCGAAAATGGTGCATTTAATTCGAGAAAAGAGTTACTAAAAGTTCCTCGTTTGGGCGAAAAAGCATTCTTGCAAGCTTCTGCTTTTTTACGAATTCCGAATGCAAAAAATCCGTTAGATAATTCTGCTGTTCATCCAGAATCGTATGCTCTTGTAGAGAAAATGGCAAAAGATTTGAAAGTCGATTTGAAAGATTTAATTCAGAATAAAGAATTGATTAATCAACTTGATTTAACTAAATATATTACCGAAAAAGTAGGTTTACCAACTTTAGAAGATATTAAAAAGGAACTCGAGAAACCTGGTTTAGATCCACGTTCTACAGCCAAAGTTTTTAGTTTTGATCAACGATTAAAGAAATTCGAAGATTTGCAATTGGGAATGAAAGTTCCTGGAATTATCAACAATATTACCAATTTTGGTTGTTTTGTAGATATAGGAATTAAAGAAAATGGTTTGATTCATATTTCTAAAATTTCGAATGAATTTATTTCAGATGTGAATTCAAAAGTACATTTGAGTCAACAAATTGAAGTAACCGTAATTGGAATTGACACAGAAAAACGTAAAATTCAATTGTCTTTGATTGATTAAGGAAAATAATATGAAGACAATTTCAATTCTATATTTTGTACTATTTAATTTAAGTATTTTTTCTTGTGCTCAAGAGAAAACGATTAACAAAGATTCTCAAAAAATGTTTACAGAATTTACTCAAAAAGATAAGTTTAATAAAGATGAATCTCTGTTTTATACTGGGTTAGAGGATAAAAACATTCAATCTAATTTGACAAAAGAAATAAATAAGCTTGCTAAAACATTCGAATCTATTCAAAGTAGTAAAAATCCCAGTAGCGATTTTTATCTTAAAGCAATTGAAAGTAGTTTAAAAACGATTGAAAAATATGATTTAGACACAGAAAATCGAACAAGAGTTGCAAATTATATCGAAGAATTAATGGATATAGTTGAATTAGAAAGTTCAAACGGACTTCTCAATAATTATGTTTATGGTTTTGATCCAACAAAAAAATAATTTCAAAATTAAAAGGCAATCTAACGAAAGATTGCCTTTTTGATTTTATTATTTTTGAGCAGAAATTAATCCTCAAACTTTACTTTATATTGTTTATCAAACTCTTTTTTCTGCGCATCAGTCATCTTACTACGCATATATTTTATTGTAAATCCACCAATCATTTTATCGCCTTTATAATACATCCAATCCGATAATTTAGTCGGATCAATCACAACTGTATCATTGTGTTTCACCAATTTTGTGTATTGCGGAACGTTGTCTACAATTCCTTTTAATTGATCGTTATCCGAATATACATCACGAATCCAAATATGCTCTTTTTGTGTCGAATTCGGAATATCATACATTTGTTTGACAATAAAATTAGTCGTCGTTGTATCTTTCATCGACAACGCCAATTTGAAATCATCAAACGTTTGTTGCGCTTCTTTTCCAATACTGTCCAAATCTTTTTGTTCTTGCTTTTGCTTATCCAAACCTTTGTAAGCACTTACTCCATTATCTTCCTTATTACCACAAGAAAATAATAAAGCCGAAAAAGCTATTGCGAATAATGTATATTTCATAATTGTATTTCTTTGATTGTTGTCCTATAAAGTTACATAAATTTATTCAAAATAAGATAAATTCAACTCTTTTGGTGTTGGCTGAATCCATTTTTGATGTCCAAAATAACTCCAAGTTGTGTAAGCTAAATTGTAATTTGGATTTGTAAATTGATAATAATCGCTGCCATTGACAGAAACTTTCGCATCCACAAAAACTTTGACATCATTCACGCCATTTTTCGCATAATCATACTTTACATAGCGTGCAAATTGCCACATCATGTCTGGACTAACCGCCATTTTTGACATTTGTTTAAAGGTTAGATATTTAGTCAAATCTACTTTCTCGCGTTTCAAGAATTTACCTTTTTTCTGTGGATCTGGTTTCGAAACATATACCACAACTTCACCCGCTTTGTTACGCAACATCATTCGCCAAGCCATGCGATGACCTTCCTCTGTCCAAAAAACATTTCCCGGAATAAAATAGTGTCGAACAGGTAAATATATTTGCCAAATCACATAGAAAAACATCAAATAAGAGAACATGACACGACGAGTTGTCAATAAATTATCTTCATCTGAACGATCCATCATAAATGATTTTTTAGGAAAAATAACTTCCTGAATTTTAACGGGATCATAAAAGAAAATTAACATTGCCAAAGCAAAGAAAGGAAATATCCCAATCCCGAAAACTGCTGAATTGAAAATATGAAAGGCTACAGCACATTTAAAAGCAATTCCGCGCGTTCTATTCATCAACATTGCAGGAATAATCAATAAATCAAAAAAGAAACCACCCCAAGCAAACACTTGTGCAAACTCTAAACTACTTACAACTTTTCCTAAACCAACAAGATTATATTTTGTCGTCAATAAATCGCCATATTCATGGAATTTCATTTGTAAAAAAACACCGTTAAACCAATCTGGATAAATCTTCGCAAAAGCGGCAAAAGTGTATACTATCAACAACTGAATAATGAATAAAGTTGGTACCCAATTGCGCATGGTTAGACGTTTTATTTTCGGGAAAATCAAACTATCAATCGAAAAGAAATGATGTGCAGGAATTATTGTCATCATCCACGAAACTAGCATAAACAGATAATAATGGTTGTTGTAGCTTGTTTTTTGCATGAAATACGTCAACGACCATAAAATCGAAAATACGATAATAGAAAATCGGTAAGCAAAACCAAATACGATAAACCAGCCTAAAACTCCCATGAGTACATACAAATAAATCATATTTTGTCCCAAGAAAACATTGGTCCATTCGAATCCGATGAACGAAAATGTAATATGCGGTTCAACAAAATTTGTTTGTACCCAACCTGTAAAAATGGCTCCCCAACATTCTGCAACAATTAATAAACCAAAGATTATTCGGAAAATTACAAGTGGAGAATTATCAACTTTTCGGAATAAATATTCGCTAAACATGATTGATTGTTAATTTTGGCTAATTTAAAAATAACCTTTAGAGTTTAGCTACTTTTGGCGTATATTTATTGTATGAAAACGAGGAAAATTATTTTGTTTGATGGAATTTGCAATTTATGCAATCAATCTGTTCAGTTTGTGATTGAACATGACAAAAAAAATCAGTTTCGTTTTGCTTCGTTACAATCTGATTTTGGACAAAATTTCTTGAAAGAAAATAATTTAGATGCCACAAAATTTGATTCTGTCGTTTTTATTGAAGATGATAAATTTTATACCAAATCATCTGCAGCACTTAAAATTTCCAAATATTTGGACGGAATAACTTCTTGGTTGAGTATTTTTATGATTGTTCCAAAACCTTTGCGCGATGTGGTTTATAGTTTTATTGCGAAAAATCGTTATCGTTGGTTTGGAAAACAAGAAAGTTGTTGGCTTCCGACTCCAGAATTGAAAGCAAAGTTTATTGATTAAATTATTTTATTTTTTCATATATCCTTTTTATCAAAAGAAAATTCATTACCATTATAGTTAATAGTAAGAAAAATAATACAATATTTCCGTGTATAATTGTCACAAAATAATCTCCCATTTGGATTAATAAAAACGAGAAATTAATACAAAACAGTGCTATTCCTAACACATAATATTTTCTTTTAACAAAAAGACTTATCATAAAGAAAAATAAAGCCAGAATTCCCGTAAGAATTGCAAAAAAATCATCATCATTACCAGAAGACTCTAATTGAGTAACATAGTTAAAATCATCTCCTTGCATAAATCCTAAACCATTAGTGTGATAAAAGAATGAATAACTAGTAATTGCTACAATAAGATATAATACTTCAAGAAAAGAAAAATGGACTTTCAATTTATTAACTCTGTTTAAATTATTTAATCTTCTACAACTATTTTTTCATTAATTTTTACAATAGCTTCATTGATTCCTTCAAAATATTTTTCTTCTTTAAAGTTTGGAACAATTAGCTCATCAATTAGCTTTTGAGAAAAATCGTCAGAAATTATATTTCGAGCAATCTTATTCGTCGAAATTCTAACTTCTCTTGATTTTAAATTAAACACAATTATCATACTTCCTTTTTGAAACAGATCCGAACTATTGTTATTAAGAATTGAAAATGAATAATCTGTTATATTTTCATTTGGAAAATAATCATCCGTAGAAATTATAAATAACTGAAAACGATTGGTCTTTTGAATTTCCTTTAATTGTTTTTCAAGTTTTGCTAAATCTTCTCTATTAAAGACTTTTTCTAAATCAACAATATTTGAAAAGGGAACCAAAGAGTAATTCTCTATAAAAGAAAATTCAGTACAATTTTTAATCAAACTCTTTTGTAAATTGAACTGAAAGACATTTACATCTGATATTAAAAATTTATCCGCATCCGTTTTTATAAAATCTCTAAAATCTAAGAATTTTATTTTTCCTGATAATGATTGATCTTTTGTAATTGATTTACAAATTTCTTTGCTAATTTGACCATAATCTTGAGCATAAGAAAATGTAATATTTGTAAATAAAAGAACTGATAAAAGTATTTTTCTTATCATTACAACGAATTAAAATCTACTGATTTCTATATTTCTCTATAGCAGCTTTTATTTTTTCGCGACGATTTGATGGCGATGGATGCGTACTCTGAAATTCTGGAACTTGGCTTCCTCCTGAAGCTTCTTCCAAAATATCCATTACACCAATCAATGCTTCTGGATTATATCCTGCCTGAATCATAAATCGAACGCCCAAATCATCAGACTCCAATTCATCATCTCGACCATATTTCATGTTCACCATATTTGCCACAACTTGCGCATAATAAGCCGAATTTGCATCTCCAGCTGCAACACCAGCCGCTCCTGCAATTCCTTGCGAAAGCTCTTGTTTCGACATTTGTTCTGCACTATGACGCGCAATAACATGACCAACTTCGTGTCCCAAAACTCCAGCCAATTGATCTTCGTTTTGCAAACGCGTCAATAAGGCTTCGGTAATAAAAATTGGTCCACCAGGCAATGCAAAAGCATTTACAGTTCGATTATCTGCTAACACATAAAACTGAAATGGATAATTCGTTTTATGTGCATCACTATTATTAACAACTTTCGCGCCTACTCGTTTTACAAGCTCCTGGTATTGAGCATTTCGAGATAGTCCACCAAACTCTTGTGCCATTTGCGGAGCCGAATTAATTCCCATCGCAATTTCGTCATCTTTGGTTAATGAAATATATTGCTTTTCGCCTGTAATTTCATTGACTTCAGAAGAAGAAAAATATTTTATAACAGAAAAAATAACAATTGCTGCCGCAATTATTAATTTTATCGACGTTCCGCCCTTTTGCATATCAGTGTAAGGTGTTAATTATTTTTTATGCCTTTTCTTTAAAATCTCCAAAACATCTTTCAATTCAAAACCACGTGCATGTAGCGCCATTAGGTAATAAAAGAAAACATCTGCCGATTCTTCTAAAAAGTTTTCGTCGTTATCTTGTTCCGAAGCAATAACCATTTCTACAGCTTCTTCTCCCATTTTTTTAGCGATTTGAGAATTACCTTTTTTATGAACACGTTTCATTTTAGATTTTTTCGCATCCTCTAATTTCGCCTCTTCCATCATTATTTCCAATTTCTTTAAGAATGGAAATTTTTTCGCTTCTTTGACTTCAGAAGTATTTTCATTAAGTTCCATAAAATCGTTTGTTTTCATAGATTTTTTTAAACGTAGAATAAATTTAAGAAATTCTACCGAATTATTTATCTCAATTCTATTGCCAATATTACTATTTTTTGAAAAAAAAGAAAGATTTTATTCACATTTATTTCTAAAAAAATAAAATTCTAATCTATTCATTCAATTAATTTTTAACATTGTTATTCACTTTTATTTTAAGATAAAAAAACGTATTTTTACGCGAAAATAAACATAGCGCAAACACAATGAACACAAACGATTTTTCCATTAGACATATTGGAAACAATGCGCAGCAAGCAGCTGAAATGCTTTCTGTAATTGGGAAAGATTCTATTGATTCTTTAATTGAGGCAACAGTTCCTCAGAACATTCGATTGAAAAATGCTTTGGATTTACCAGAAGCTTTATCAGAATTTGAAGCTATTAATCATTTAGCTGAAATCGCTTCAAAAAATAAAAAAGTAAAAAATTATCTTGGATATGGATATTATGGTACAATTTTACCAGCGCCAATTCAACGTAATGTATTAGAAAATGCTGGTTGGTACACAGCTTATACACCATACCAAGCGGAAATTGCGCAAGGACGTTTAGAAGCTTTATTAAATTTCCAAACTGTTATTTCTGATTTAACAGGTTTACCTATCGCAAATGCCTCTTTATTAGACGAAGGTACTGCATGTGGTGAAGCAATGCACATGTTATTTGAATCTCGTTCTCGTGATCAAAAGAAAAACAATGTCAACAAATTTTTTGTAGCAGATAATTTATTCCCTCAATCTGTAGCGGTTTTAGAAACGAAAGCACACGGTTTAGGAATTGAATTAGTTGTTGGAAACTTTGAAACGACTGAATTAACAGAAGAATTCTTCGGAGCGATTGTACAATACATCGGGAAAGGAGGACAAATCAATAATTATAGATCATTTGTAGAAAAAGCAAATGCAGTTAATGTAAAAGTTGNNTGTTGCAACAGATTTATTAGCTTTAACATTATTAACACCTCCAGGTGAATGGGGAGCTGATATCGCAATTGGTACTTCTCAACGTTTTGGTGTTCCTATGGGATACGGTGGACCGCACGCAGCTTTCTTATCTTGTACAGAAGAATACAAACGTGTAATTCCAGGGCGTATTATTGGAGTTTCTCAAGATCGTTTAGGAAACTATGCGTTACGTATGGCTTTACAAACACGTGAGCAACACATCAAACGTGAAAAAGCGACTTCTAATATTTGTACTGCACAAGTATTGTTAGCGGTTATGGCTTCTTTCTACGCGGTTTACCACGGAAAAGACGGTTTACAATATATCGCTGATCAAATTCATACTAAAGCAGCTGTTTTACACGGAGGTTTAGAGCATTTAGGATTTAAATTAGTAAATACTAATTTCTTCGATACAATTCAAATTGAAGTTGAAAACTCAGACGAAATTGTAAAGATTTTTGCAGAAGAAGAAATTAATGTAAATGGATTCGAGAACGGAAAAATTTCAATCACAATTGATGAAATGACTTCTGAAGAAGATATTTTCGAAATTTTAAGTGTTTTTGCAACAATTAAAAATACAGAAGATGGTTTCGAATTTGAAGTAGATGATTCTTATTTACCTCAAGATTTAATCAGAACTTCTGATTTCTTAACACACGAAAACTTCAATTTATATCATACAGAAACAGAATTAATGCGTTACATCAAGCGTTTAGAGCGTAAAGATTTGGCTCTTAACCAATCGATGATTGCATTAGGTTCTTGTACAATGAAATTGAATGCTGCAACAGAATTATTGCACATGTCTTGGGAAAGAATGGGGAATGTACACCCTTTCACTCCAAAAGATCAAGTAGAAGGTTACCAAACATTAATCCAAAACTTAGAAGATTATTTAGCTGTAATCACAGGTTTTGATGCAACTTCTTTACAACCAAATTCTGGTGCGCAAGGAGAATATGCAGGATTGATGGTAATCCGTTCTTACTTTGAAGCAAGGGGAGAAGGACACAGAAATGTTGCTTTAATTCCACAATCTGCTCACGGAACTAACCCTGCTTCTGCTGCAATGGCGGGAATGCAAGTTGTTGTTGTGAAGAACTTAGAATCTGGTGAAACAGATTTAGTTGACTTGAAAGAAAAATGTGAAAAACACAAAGATAACTTAGCTGCATTGATGATTACTTATCCATCAACGTATGGTGCTTTTGATAGCAATATCGAAGAAGTTACTGAAATGATTCACGCATACGGAGGTCAAGTTTATATGGACGGTGCAAACATGAATGCGCAAGTTGGATTAACTTCTCCAGGAAACATTGGTGCAGACGTTTGTCACCTTAACTTACACAAAACATTCGCTATTCCTCACGGAGGTGGAGGACCTGGTGTAGGACCAATCTGTGTAAAAGCACATTTAGCGCCTTTCTTAGGATCTTCTCCATTAATCGAAACTGGAGGAAAAGAAGCGACAAATACATTCGCTGCGGCTCCTTATGGTTCTGCGTTCATTTTACCTATTTCTTACTCTTACATTTTAATGTTAGGTGCAGAAGGTTTATTGAAAGCGACACAAGGTGCAATCTTGAATGCTAATTACATGAAAACTCGTTTAGAGAAGCATTTTGATATTTTATATACAAATGGAAACAATGTAGTGGCACACGAATTTATCTTAGATTGTCGTCCGTTCAAAAAAGCTGGTATCGAAGTAACGGATATCGCAAAACGTTTGATTGATTATGGATTCCATGCGCCAACAGTATCTTTCCCAGTTGCTGGAACATTGATGGTTGAGCCAACAGAATCTGAAAACAAAGCAGAATTAGATCGTTTTTGTGATGCGTTAATTTCTATTCGTCAAGAAATTGATGAGGTTGCAAACGGAGATTATCCAGTTGATAACAACGTATTACACAACGCGCCTCACCCAATTCACTTGATTACGGCAGACGAGTGGGAATATCCTTACTCTCGTTCTAAAGCTGCATATCCAGCAGAATGGGTTCGCGAACGTAAATTCTTTGCATCTGTTTCTCGTATTGATGATGCTTACGGAGATCGTAACTTAATCTGTACTTGTGCTCCTATTGAGGCTTATATGGATTAATTATTCTAGAAAGAATATATTATAAATACAAATCGCTCTGAGAAATCGGAGCGATTTTTTTATTGAAATAATTTAAATGTTTAAAATGTTTTTATTTCTTAAAATTTTCTTAAATTCATTCCAACTAAACTTTTAATATTAAAACATTTATGAAAAATTATGCTGCCGAGTTTTTCGGTACTTTTTGGTTAGTTTTCGGAGGTTGTGGTAGTGCAATCTTTGCGGCTGGTATTCCCGAATTAGGAATTGGTTACGCTGGTGTTGCATTAGCATTTGGTCTTACTGTACTAACAATGGCTTACGCAGTTGGTCATATTTCTGGAGGACATTTCAACCCTGCTGTCTCTTTCGGTTTATTTGCTGGAGGACGATTTGACGGAAAACAATTATTTCCTTACATTATTTCGCAAGTATTAGGAGCAATTGCTGCTGCTGGAGTATTATACTTAATCGCTTCGGGAAATGCAAATTTCGCTATTGACAATACCAAAGCTGGAGCATTTGCTTCCAATGGATATGGCGCATTTTCACCACATGGTTACAGTATGTTATCTGCTTTTTTAATTGAATTTGTCTTAACAGCCTTCTTCTTAATTGTTATTTTAGGTGCGACAGACAAATTTGCAAACGGAAAATTTGCTGGAATCGCAATTGGATTGGCCTTAACGTTAATTCACTTAATTTCTATTCCAATCACTAACACATCTGTAAATCCAGCCCGTTCTACATCACAAGCTATTTTTGTACGGGGCGAACCTTTAATACAATTATGGCTATTCTGGGTTGCGCCTATTACAGGCGCAATTGTAGGTGGATTAATTTATAAAACACTTCTACAGAAAGAAGAAAATTTAGCATAAAACCTGAAAAGCTCCGAATGGAGCTTTTTTTTTAATAAAATATTAAAATGTCAAAAAATAGAAAACCAAATGTTTTATCAATTGACGAATTAGAAAAAATGAATACAAAACAATTATTAGCTTATCTACATAAACTACATACTTGTGAACAATCATTTGAAAAATCTGATATGATTAACAATCCTGAAATAGTAGATAAAAAAACTATTTACTATAAACAATCGGATAATTGGAAGCAAGCTTATAAAAATGTAAAAGAAATTCTAAAAACAAGAGAACATATCCATTAGTTAGTTGTTATTATTTTTTTTCAAAAACTCATCTGTAAAATGCTGTGTTTTCTTACCTGCCGAAAACTTCGTTTGATTGTAACCTGCTGATTTATTTTTTGAATACAAGAATATATCCATCTAAATCACTTCCGTAATTAATTACTAATGAATCTCCAGCAATTTTATAAAAATCACCTTGTTTCTTATTTTCAACATATAAAATTTTATACTCTATTTTATCATTTAGTTTTTCTTTAGAAGTATAAAAATCATAATTACCAGTTACAATTCCAGCAGTTTCATCTACATGATTAACAACACTTAATTTATTTGTCGAAGTATTAAATTCCCAAATAACTTTTCCTTTTTCATGTTGAATAAAAGCTTGATCAGGGTAAAATCCATATGTTTTATCTAAATTCCAAACTCCATTCAACTCTTTATCTACATTGTTATTTTTAGAGTAATCATCATTTTGACATCCAAAAAATGCAAAAATAGAAAATGTACAAAATGCTACTTTTAAAATTGCTTTCATAATGTTATTTTATTAGTTTAATTTCTAATAAGATAATTAATCATAAAAAGGTTGCGTCAAAGTATTATTTAATTATTCTTCTTTCAAAAACTCATCTGTAAAATGTTGTGTCTTTTTCTCTGTAGAAAATTTAATTTGATTATAGTCTGAAGATTTATTCTTTAGAATTGAAAGTGAATTCCATTTATTATCTTTTATTAACTTTCCTATAAAAACAATTTGACCAACATGATATGGATAATGCGCCAATTGACGATTAATGGCTTCTATTACTGTATGTCCTTCATTTCGGATATAGATGATTTGTTCTAAATCTTCATCCGTTTTGATTTGTGCTAAAGCATTAAACAAACACTTCCAACCTTTCTCCCATTTCTCTAAAAGTTGTTCTTTAGTTTTGATTGTATCTTCAAATTCTTCATCACGATTTCGCCACTCTTTTTCACCATCTGTTGTCAAAAAATCAGTCCAACGCGACAACATATTTCCTGAAAGATGATTCACGATAATCGCAATACTATTTGAGTTTTCA
>NZ_DLJI01000014.1:0-10178 GCF_002484185.1 Empedobacter sp. UBA7620
GCTTTAGATTGAATATGCTTGAAAATTTCTGTTGTACGTAATTTCGCTTCCATTCCTTCAAAAGGAATCATGTTGCGTTGTAAGTAAGAGTGCCACCCTAATACACCTAAACCTAATGCACGGTGACGTTTTGCAAAACGATTAGCTGATGCTAAATAATGATTTCCTTCTGTTTTTTCGATGAATTCTTGTAAAACTGCATCTAAAAAGAAAATTGCTAAACGTACTGCCTCAGTATCTTTCCATTCATCGTATAGCTCTAAGTTCATAGAAGATAAACAACAAATAAATGATTCATCAGCAGATGAAGGCAACATAATTTCTGAACAAAGATTAGAAGCATTAATTGACATTCCTAAATCTTTGTAAACCTGTGGTTTATTTTTATTTACGTTATCTGTAAAGAATAAATATGGTAATCCTTTTTCTTGACGAGACTCTAAAACTTTCGCCCAAATTTGACGTTTATCCGCATCTCCATCAATCATTTCTTGCATCCAATAATCTGGTACACAAACACCATAAAATAAATTCTGAATTGAACTTCCTATCGATTTAATTTTCAAGAATTCTTCGATATCATCATGGTCAATATCCAAATAAGCCGCAAAAGCTCCACGACGTGTAGAACCTTGAGAAACCACATTCATCGCAGAATTGAACAATTCCATAAACGAAACAGCTCCACTACTTTTTCCGTTATCTGTAATCGCCGCTCCACGCTCACGCAATTCACCAAAATAACCAGAAGTACCACCACCGATTTTAGTTTGCATAATAACTTCTCCTAATTTATGCGTAATTCCTTCAATACTATCTGGAATATGAACATTGAAACAAGAAATTGGTAAACCACGCTCTGTTCCCATATTTGCCCAAATTGGAGATGATAAACTCATCCAACCTCTTTCTATCATTTCTTTGAAAGATTCTTGCAATTCTGGTTTGTATAAACGTTTTGCAGCCGCAGCTGTGATACGATCTATAGCTCCTTCAACTGTTTCCCCTTTCAATAAATAACCTCTATTCAAAATTTGTTCAGATTCAGAGTTTTTCCACCATAATTTTGGTGCTTCACCGTCAAAAAATATATTTTGAATGTCGTCGTGTGGTATTGGATTGTCCATAGCTTTAGAATTTATAATGATGTGATATTGTTAAATAATTTTATTTATAGTTGTGTTTTTGATAAAAAGTTTCGGCGGTTTAAAATAAATCGTCTGCCGAAATACTTTTGTCATGTTTAGTATAATCTACTGGTCTTTTTGCGAAAAAATCGTCTAAACTACTCGCAAAAACTTCTTCCTCAAACCAAGCCATCGGTTTATACTGTTCTTGGGAAATATGAAATATTTTTTTGTATCCAATTTTAGCAATTGCTTCATCAATACGGTATTTCATATAGTTTAATAAATCTGCTTTTGAGTAATAACCAAATTCTCCTTTCTCGAAAATCCAATCCAACATCATTTCTTCTTGATCGATATAACCACGAACAGCAGTTTCTACCCAGTTTTGATCTAACTCTTCTGGTAATAAACCTTCTTCACGAATTTTATTAATCAAATAAATCCCAGCATTTGCGTGAATTTGCTCATCTGTAGATGTCCAAGCAATGATGTTTGCTGTATTTTTCATTAAACCGTCAAAACGTGTAAATGCCAAAATATTTGCAAATTTCGAGAACAACGAACTATCTTCGATCACCAATGCAAAGAACAATAATTTCTCTACAATTGATTTGCTCTCGTCGCGCATAATTTCGCCAACAAACGTATTATAGCTTTTGAAAATTGGATTTTGTAAGGCTACATTAAACTCATCCAAATAACCATTTACCTCCAAAATACGCGAATATGCTTCACTGTGTCTAAACTCACATTCTGCAAAAGTAGCACCTAATCCATTCAATTCTGGTTTTGGAAAATAGTGATACAAATCTCCCCAAAATCCTTTTACCGTTACCTCAACTTGCGCAATTGATAAAATAGAACGTTTGTGAATTTCGCGTTTCGCATCATCTAAATTAGCATGATAATCTTGGATATCCGAAGTAAAATCTACTTCTCCATGTACCCAATATGCTTTTTGGATTGCTTCTGTAAAGGTTAAAATTTCAGGATATTCAAATGGTTTATAATTTACCCTTTTATCAAAAATAGACATAGTTTTTTGGACTTTTTAGATTAATAAACTTTGGTAAAAACGATTTTTTCTTCCAAATAAATTAAAGTTGGTTCTTTTATTTTATTTAGAAATTTGAACCTCAATAGGGTTACATTTTCGTTTCAATTACTCATCGATTCTTTCAAAATTAAGATAAGATTTTACAATTAAAAATTTTGTAATCTTAAAAATTAAAAAGGTTATCAACAAGTTGTTAATTACCTGATTATTAATCGATTATTTTCATATTTTTATTCGTTATAATTTAATAATTTTTATCAAAATAACAACTATAACTTGGATTAATTTTCTATAATTTAACACAAAAAAATAGGCAAGCCTTGTTGTAGACTTGCCTAAAGAATATGATTAAATTCTAAATTTTATCTTGCAATATTTACTGCACGCGTTTCACGAATTACAGTTACACGAACTTGACCTGGATAAGTCATTTCGTTTTGAATTTTATCTGAAATTAAGAACGATAATTCAGCTGCTTTTGTATCATCAACTTTATCACTTTCTACAATCACACGCAACTCACGACCAGCTTGAATCGCGTATGCTTTTTCTACACCATCAAAGTTAAGAGCCGTAGCTTCTAAATCTTTTAAACGTTGCATATACGATTCCACAACTTGACGACGAGCACCTGGACGAGCACCAGAAATTGCATCGGCTACTTGTACAAGTGGTGAAATTAAAGAAGTCATCTCAATTTCGTCGTGGTGAGCTCCAATCGCGTTAATTACATCTGGATGTTCCCCATATTTTTCTGCCCATTGCATACCCAAAATTGCGTGAGGCAATTCAGATTCTTGCTCCGGAACTTTACCAATATCGTGTAATAAACCTGCACGTTTCGCTAACTTAGGATTCAATCCTAATTCCGCAGCCAACGTTCCTGCTAAGTTTGCCACCTCGCGAGAGTGTTGCAATAAGTTTTGACCATAAGAAGAACGATATTTCATTCGTCCAACGATACGAACCAAATCTTTGTGTAAACCATGAATTCCTAAATCTAAAATTGTTTTCTTACCAACTTCGATAATTTCGTCCTCGATTTGTTTTGTTGTTTTCGCAACAACTTCCTCAATACGTGCTGGGTGAATACGTCCGTCCGTTACTAAGCGATGCAAAGACAAACGAGCAATTTCACGACGAACAGGGTCGAAACAAGAAAGGATAATCGCTTCTGGCGTATCATCAACAATCACCTCAACTCCAGTCGCAGCCTCAATTGCACGAATGTTACGTCCTTCACGACCAATGATACGTCCTTTAATTTCGTCAGACTCAATATTAAATACAGAAACCGCATTCTCAATAGCTTGCTCTGTACCAATACGTTGAATAGAAGAAATCACAATTTTACGCGCTTCGCTTTTCGCATCTAATTCAGCCTCTTCCATAATTTCTTGGATATGAGCTTGTGCTTTAGTTCTTGCTTCGTCTTTTAAGACTTCAATCAGTTCGGCACGTGCTTCATCAGCAGAATAATTCGAAATTTTTTCAAGGATTTCTACTTGTTTTTTGTGCATCGTATCCACTTCTTTTTGCTTAATATTAAGCTTTTCTGTACGTGCTTGTATATTTCCTTTCTCAGATTTAATCTGATCTTTTTGTTTCTGAATTTCTGCTAAGTCCGTTTTGATTCTCTCTTCACGTTCTTTTACTTTAAGCTCAGCATCAGCTACTTTTCTTTCACGTTGATTAACAACTTCTTCGTGTTTAGATTTTAATTCTAAAAATTTCTCTTTGGCTTGAAAAATTTTCTCTTTTTTAATGGCTTCACCATCTTTCTCAGCATCATTAATCAAATTTTGTGCTTTGCGAGTTGCTTCGTCAATCAGTTCTTGATTCTGTTTATCAACTGATTTTTTTGATAAGAAATATCCCACCGCTGCACCTATGATTAATGTAACAATTGCAATAATTATTGTCATAATTGGGTCCATAGATTATGTAATGTTTATATATAAAAAAACCTACATTAGTAAAGTATGTTTTGAGTTAACTCCTGTAAACAGGATTTGAGTTAGTCCGTCAATCAAGTATCCGCTGTCAAATAAATGAACCTAAAAGGTTGCGGCCCGCTTTCCGAACGGTGTTCACTCGGTAACAAAACTAGTGTTGAGTTAACCAAAATAGCTAGAACTAATGTAGGAATATTGTTTAGTGGACAGTTTCACAACTGTCAGAACTTCTCTTATTTTGCGATTGACTGATCAATCAATTCTAATAACTTCGAAATGCGCTCTGTAGTCATTTCTTCGTTATCTTTCACTTGCTTTTTCAGCTTTGCTTCGCGTAAAGCTAACTGAATTGTCACCATTGCAAGCGCGTCTTGTTTGTCAGAAACAGCGTACTTTTGTTCAAATTGTTTCAAAATACCATTTATTTCTTCTGCACAAGAAAGTAACATTTCTTCCTCGTCAGAATTAATCGTCATTGGATAATGACGTGAAGCAATTTTTATCTCAATTCGTTGAGTTGACATTCTTTTTATTAATTATTAGTTTTAATTTGAGCGATGCACGTATCGACTTCTTTTATTAATTTGTTCATTCTTTGCTTCATCATTTGTTTGTACTCCTGATTTCCGCTCATTGCATTAACGACTTTTAATCGTTTTACCTCCTCATTTAAATTTAAGTTATTCGCTTGCGAATCTCTCAATTTATTTTTCAATCGGGCATTTTCTTCTTTTAGAGAATTGATTTCATTTTGCAATTTTTCCAATTCTTGTATCGAGTTTTCAGCGCCCTTCAATATATCTTTATAATTCCCAAGTTGGCCTAAAACACTTAAAACTTTGTTTTCAAGTTCATTAAATTTTACCATTTTTTCCATCTCCTGAGAATTTCAATTATTCTAGCTTCTATTGCAAAAATAGTATTTTTTTACTTCTAATCAATACAAAAACCTAAATATTATCAGTTTTTTCTTATTCATTTGACAAATAGAGATTTACTTATATTTTTTGTTTCGTTTCTCTATTCTTCACTACTTTCACAACATACTTGATACTAAAAAACAAAAACAATACCGAAAGAATAGTTGGCAGAAATTGACAGAAAATAATCAAAATTGATTTGAAATAATACATTCCATCTTTCCAACTTTGTTTTAACTCATATCCTAAGTTGATTTCTCTATAAGCTTTCAGATCGGTTTGTGGTAAAATATTCGTTACAACTCGTGGTTCTTCTGATAATTGATACGCAATAGTCGCATAAGAAGTCGCATCATTTATCAACGCTTTGTTGACTTTATTTTCGATTTGTTGCGAAATTTTAACTGCTTTATTGTTTTCATTTTTCAACTCATTTTCATATTTCTCAAAGGTCATTTCTTCATTATTAATTAAAATATAATCGATAATAATTCCTTTTTCTACTGCAAATTTGACATGTTCGCGCAATTTATTTGACGGAACTTTCAATTCAATCAAATAAGAACGTTGAATTTTATCTATTTTCTTGACGCTTTCTTCCGATAATTGAACTTTATCCGAATCTAAAATTTGATTATTCATTTCGCTGTTCAACACAAATCCATTCAGCGCAATCGCATTTTCTTCAATTTGAACGGCATCTTTCATCGCATCTTTTACTTTCATTTCAATCAACGCATTCGATTTGAAAACCTTCCCTACTACTTTTGGATTTGCAGCATTAGAAACTGCAACTTCTTCTTTTGCATCTGCAGCCAATTCTGCATTACTTTCTGAACTCTTGTATTGATTACAACTTGTGATAGAAGCAACAATATAAAGTGCCAAAATAATTTTTCTCATAATGTTTTTTTTAATGTTTGATTTAAAATTAGTTGCATCATTTTTCATTCATTCACCAAAATCCTTTTCTTTTACTTGTTTATTATTTTACAAACACAAAATACTTATAATCAATTATTTAATTTTATTTTACAAAGATTTATCTTCAAATAATTTTCAGAAATTCAAAAGATTAAAGATGTTTGTAAAAGAATTAGTTTACTTTTAACTGATTTGTTAATTATTGAAAAGAAAAAATGAAAGTGATTAAGCCAATTTTACTAAACTTATTACTAAGTTCTGTTGTTTTTGGACAACGAACTGAACAACCAAAATCTGAAACATATCCAAAAAATATCTTCCAAAATCCTTTAGAAATTACCAATTATTTGGCTGGAAATTTTGGAGAATTACGTGCCAATCATTTCCACGCTGGGCTTGATATCAAAACTCAACAACGCGAAGGTCTGAAAGTAAAAGCGGTTGGAGATGGTTATATATCTCGTATTAATATTTCGCCAACTGGTTACGGAAATGCACTTTATATCGATCATCCAAATGGATATACTTCTGTTTATGCGCATTTGAGAGAATTTACGCCAGAATTGCAGGAATATGTCCGTAAACAACAATATGCGAATGAAACGTTTAAGATCGAATTACATCCAAAACCAAACGAACTTCCTGTTAAAATAGGTGATTTGATTGCGCTTTCAGGGAATTCTGGAGGTTCTGGAGGTCCACATTTACATTTCGAAATTCGTGATACCAAAACGGAAGAACCAATTAATCCTTTTTATTTTGGTTTTGATTTACCTGACACACGAAAACCATCTATTTTAGGTTTGTACGCTTATCCAATTTATGGTGATGTGAATCAAAAAACAAATAGAATTGTTGTAGCAAATGGCGGAACAATTTCTGCTTCTGGCGCAATAGGTTTTGGTGTAAAAGCATATGACAAACTGAATGGAGTTGAAAACAACAATGGTATTCATCAAATAAATATTTATGTAAATGATGACCCGATTTATACGTTTACTTCTAATCGTTTTTCGTTTGATGAAGCGCGAGCTATAAATACAGTTTGCGATTATGCCGATATTCAGAAAAATAATAGTTGGGTGTATCAAGGTTTTGTAAAAGATGGAAATCCTGTCAGAATGTATTCTAACCTAAAAAACAATGGAATTTTAGAGCTTGAAGACGGAAAATCGTACAAAGTAAAAATTGATGTTTCTGATTATGCTGGCAATTTATCTTCGCAATCGTTTACTGTTAATGGAAAAGCATTTGTAGATTCTGCGAAACTTCCTGAAACAAATCCAATGTTGTGGAACAAAGAAAATCATTTCAAATCTGATGGAATCGAAATATTTTTCCCTAAAAATATCTTCTATGAAGATTTTGATTTAGCTTATAAATTCTCGAATGGTAAACATTGGGTTGGCGATTATTATATGCCAGTTCATCAAACTTACACGTTAGCGATAGAGCCAACTGCTGATATTCCTACTGCACAATTGGACAAAGCTGTTATTGTGCGAGAATATCAAAAAAGAGGCGCTTGGAAAAAAGATTATTTAACAACAGACCTCAAAAATGGGAAGCTTGTTGCGAATCCAAAAGATTTTGGCGTTTTTTCTATTTTAATTGACAATACTAAACCGACAATTACTCCGTTAAATATCAAATCAGATAGTCAATTTACTCAAGCTAATGCTATTATCAAATTTACAATTGATGATGCACAATCTGGGATAAAAGACTATAAAGCTTATATCGATGGTAAGTGGGTTTTAGCCGAATATGATCAAAAAATTAAACGATTATCAATTAATTTGAACAAAGAACAGATTTCGGTTGGTGACCATCAATTAGAATTAAACGTGAAAGATGAAAAAAACAACACAGCAACGTACTCTACAACATTCAAAAAGATTTCTTAGTACCATAAGTTTATCTCTTTTGGGTGGAATTTTATTTGCTCAAACAGCGCAAATTAATGGTAAAGTTGTCGACGAAAATAGAATTCCAATTAGTGAAGCTGAGATTATTGTCAACGATCAATCTTATTTTACAGATCAAAATGGTAATTTCAAAATTGATATTCCATCAAATTCTTCCGTTACCGTAACTTTTAACAATAATGGTTATCATTCGTTTGCACAAACGTTTACGCTAAAAGATAAAAACAAAAAAGAAATTTTTGTTCAATTAGTTCCTGATCAAACCAATGCGATAGAATTAGGTGAAGCAACAATTTCTTTTCAATCCAATAAAAATAAACCTTTGCAAAGTACCGTTTTGAGTGCTGCGCAAATGCAACAAGGACCAAGTTTAACTGGCGGAGTTGCCGATTTATTAAAAACATTACCTTTCGTAAATTCGAATACAGAATTGAGTTCGCAATACATGGTTCGCGGAGGAAATTATGACGAAAATTTAATTTACGTTAACGGAATCGAAGTTTACAAACCTCAATTGATTCGTTCTGGTGAACAAGAAGGTTTAGGCTTTGTAAATCCTGCGATGACGCAATTTATCAACTTTTCTGCTGGTGGTTGGGAAGCCAAATATGGCGACAAAATGTCTTCTGTTTTAGATGTTACCTACAAACGTCCAACAAAATTTGAAGGTCAATTAGAAGCTAGTTTAATGGGCGGAAGCTTGACATTAGGCGGAGGTTCTAAAGACAAAAAACTTTCGGCAATTGTTGGAGCGCGTTATCAAAACAGAAATTTAGTATTAAATACCTTAAAAGGTGATACCAATTTCAATCCTGAATATTACGATGTGCAAGCCAATATCAATTATAAATTAAATGATAAATGGAATGTTGCATTTTTGGGAACAATGTCGCGTTCGCGCTACGAAATGTTCCCTATAAAACGTGAAACTTATATCAATACAATGGATACTCCCTTGTTGCTAACTGTTTTTTATGACGGAAAAGAAGATGATAAATTTGCGACAGAAACAGGAAGTTTATCGTTTACGTATCAACCAAATTCTAAAGTAGATTTAGGGTTAGATGTTTTTGCTTATCATTCGAAAGAGCGCGAATATTTTGATATTCAAGGTTCTTATTTCATTTCCGAAGTAGACGAAAAAGGCTTTGCAACTTCTACGAATGATGTTGGTTCGCAAATCGATCATGCACGAAATAATTTTGATGCATTAGTTGCCGGAATTCAACACAAAGGAAAATACAAAATCAACGGAAACAATGATATTGAGTGGGGTGCAAAATTTCAACAAGAAGATATTCGTGATTTATTGGGTGAATGGCAAGCGATTGATTCGACAGGATATGTTGTGAATCCAAATCCTAATAATGGTCTGAATTTAAGTTATTATGTGAATTCTAAAAATAATTTAAAAACTAATCGTATTTCTGGTTATGCGCAATACACGAGCAAATTTATGTGGAATGATGCGAAAGTGATGTTCAATGCTGGTGTACGTGCGGCTTATTGGGATTTTAATGAAGAAACAACCGTTTCGCCTCGTGCTCAAATCGCGATCAAACCAGATTGGGAAAGCGATATGTTGTTCCGTTTTTCGACAGGTGTTTATTATCAACCTCCTTTCTATCGCGAGATTCGTCGTTTAGATGGTTCGTTAAATGATAAAGTAAAATCGCAACAATCTATACACTTTATTTTTGGAAACGATTACGAATTTAAATGGATGGATCGTCCGTTCAAATTAACAACTGAGGTTTATTACAAAATCTTAAATGATTTGAATCCGTATTATGTGGACAATGTGAGAATTCGTTATACAGCAGATAACAACTCGAAAGGTTACGCATATGGACTTGACATGCGTTTATTTGGGCAGTTTGTTCCTGGTATTGATTCTTGGTTCTCGGCTTCATATGCGCGTGCTTATCAAAATATTGATGATAAAGGAAATATTCCATTACCGACAGATCCACGTTTCAAATTATCGGCATTTTTCCAAGATTATATGGAGTTTTTACCTTCCTTCAAGGTGAATGTGAATTTAATTTATGCTTCTGGTTTACCAAACGGAGCACCACAATTTGCAGATCCATATAATTATCAAACAACGCTGACAGATTACAAACGTGTAGATATTGGTTTTGTGAAAGAATTGATTAATCAAAAAGAATTGAAACCATCAAAAGGAACATTTTGGAGTAATTTCAAAGAAATTTCGATTGGTGTAGATGTATTCAATGTGTTTGATATCAAAAATGAAATCA
>NZ_DLJI01000014.1:10254-41501 GCF_002484185.1 Empedobacter sp. UBA7620
GTCAAGTTGAATTCATTTCAACTTCGCATCCTCAGTAAAGCTAACAAGATGTGTTTCTGAAACAAGTTCAGAATGACACTTAGAAACATAAAAAAGATAGTTGTTAAACTATTAATATAATCTATCGAACCTCAAATCAAAAAAACTTTATACATTTACCGAAGCACTTCTCGCGACAGAAGTGCTTCTTTTTTATTTAAAATCTGACAAAACGACACATAATGGGCATTGGCAAACTATTTGATTCAATCAGAAACAAAAAAACTAATAAGAATATGTCTGACCAAAATATACACGAAGAATTAGAGAACGAGAATCTTCAAGAAAACGTTCAAGAAAGTGATAACACTGTAGAACAACCACAAGAAGAAACTGCTGGAAAGTCAGAATTAGAAATTGTTAAGGAACAATTAGCAAAAGAAAAAGACCAATATTTACGTTTATTTGCAGAGTTTGATAACTTCAAAAAACGTACTTCGCGCGAACGCATGGATATTTTCAAGACAGCAAACAAAGAGGTGATTACTTCATTATTGCCTGTTTTAGATGATTTTGGACGCGCAATCAATCAAATTGAAAAATCTGGAGACGACAACTTACTTCAAGGAGTTGAATTGATCAATAATAAATTAGTAGAAACGTTACGTGCAAAAGGTTTGAAAGAAATGGAAGTAAAACCTGGAGACGATTTCAACACAGATTTACACGAAGCAATTACTCAAATTCCTGCTCCAACAGAGGATTTGAAAGGTAAAATTGTAGACGTGGTAGAAACAGGATATTTATTAAATGATGTAGTAGTTCGCTACGCGAAAGTTGTTGTTGGATTATAATTTAGATTAAGAAAATGTCATCAAAAAGAGATTATTACGAAATATTGCAGGTCGAAAAATCTGCAACATCAGAGCATATCAAGAAAGCTTATCGTAAACTTGCCATCAAATATCACCCTGACAAAAATCCTGGTGACAAAGAGGCAGAAGATAAATTTAAAGAAGCTGCAGAAGCTTACGAAGTTTTAAGCGACGACAACAAACGTGCACGTTACGACCAATTCGGACATGCAGGAATGGGCGGAGCTGCTGGCGGAGGATTCGGCGGTGGCGGCGGAATGAATATGGAGGATATTTTCTCTCATTTCGGCGATATCTTTGGAGGCGGAGGATTCGGTGGTGGATTTGGAGGTCAATCTCGTGGTCCACGTCGAATGAAAGGTTCTGATTTGCGTATTCGCGTAAAATTGAACTTAGAAGAAATGGTGAACGGTTGCGAAAAGAAAGTAAAAGTTAAACGTTTCAAACAAGCAGATGGCGTTACATCTAAAACATGTCCATCTTGTGGCGGTTCTGGACAACAAGTTCGTGTTACCAACACATTTTTAGGACAAATGCAAACGGCTACAACTTGTGGAACATGTCAAGGAGTAGGAAAAGTTGCAGATAAAATTCCTTCAGGAGCAAATAATCAAGGATTAATCAAAGTTGAGGAAACAATCGACCTTAAAATTCCAGCTGGAGCAAGAGAAGGAATTCAATTGCAAGTTCGCGGAAAAGGTAACGATGCGCCTTTTGATGGTATTCCTGGTGATTTACTTGTTTTGATTGAAGAAGAAGAACACGACACATTAAAACGTGATGGAAACAACTTACATTTTGATTTGTATGTTTCTATTCCGGATGCTGTTTTAGGTGCTTCAAAAGAAATTCCGACTGTTAATGGAAAAGTAAAAATTAAAGTTGACAAAGGAACTCAATCAGGAAAAGTATTACGTTTAAAAGGCCAAGGTTTACCAGATTTGAATGGTTACGGAAAAGGTGATTTATTTGTGCATGTTAACATTTGGACACCAACTCATTTATCGAAAGACCAAGAAGCGTATTTTGAAAAAATGAGAGACGATGATCATTTCTCACCAGAACCTTCGAAAAATGAAAAATCATTCTTTGAACGTGTAAAAGATATGTTTCAGTAATTGAAAAATATATATCAAAAAAAATCCATCTCAAATGAGATGGATTTTTTATTATGATTTGTATAAGCTAATCCGATTTTATACTGGCCGAAGCATAGTATCAACTTAATTGAAAAATATGATATCTTTGATTGTAGAATTAAACACCATCGAATATGACAAACATATACTTATATGAAAAAAATAATTTATTTATCAATAATCGTTTTAACTTCATGTCATTATAAAAATGATGAGTTAAAGATTCTTAACAATTCGAGTTCTTCTTTATGTTATGAGACTGTAATCTTTAATATAAAAGATAGTATGTATTATTTAGGTCCAGCTAGTGATAAACTAGCTACAGAACAAATAAAATCTCCTATTGTTAAGACTTCTATCCGAAGTAAAATTAATAATGAAAAATATAATGGAATTCTGTATATTTATTTTCTTCCCTGTAATAAAAGAGAAGAATTTTGGAACAATACAGATTCTATAATGAAAAAACAAATTGATAATATTAAAATGTTAAAATTCACGGAAGAGCAATTAGATAGTATAGATTGGTTAGTGATATATAATTAGTGGTTAATATTTCAATTGTATTTTTCCTCTACAATTATCTTTTATTTAAAAAATTAACTATTTATTAATTCAGTTCAATATATAAATGTCCGTTACTGAGTGTTTACTCTAATTATTAATGAGTTGATTTAGCTTTTTTAATCGCTTTTATAATTAATCTTTCTCAACAAATGTTATCGTAATAATCTGATGGCAATTATTAAACCTAAAAAACAGTAGCAACTTGTTAGCTACTACTGTTTAATTTGTATATTTCTAATCATGGCAAATATATGTCTATTTTTCAAGACTAGAATTTTGATACTTATTAATCAACAATAATTTTATTAGATTGATTTTTCGTTTTAACGATATAAACTCCTTTAGGTAGTTTATTTAATCTAACTTTAGAATTATTTGTTACATTTTGAATCGTTTGAACCAATTGTCCATTGATAGTAAAAATTTGAATTGTTTCTTTATTTTCAATTCCATTGACAACAAATTCATGATTTTTAACTGGATTAGGATAAATAACTAATTTATTATTTTGTTTTTTAACCTCATCTGTTGCTAATTTTTCGTAACAAGTCCATGATAAATTATCGAAAGAAACACGATTATTTGAAGTTTCATCAATCAACTCAATTACAACATCTCCTTCAACATTAATATTATCAATTTTTGTTGTTTTAGCTGTTTTAGAATAAGGTATTTGTCCTTTTACTTCTCCATTAATTTTTAATGTATAAAATCCATCAGAATCTGCAAAAGGAAGATATGTTTTTACTGATAAAGATCCTATTCCTCCAGAAATTGTAGATGATTTTAAATTTCCTTTTCTAATACAAATTGCTTTATTACTATCTCCATCGATATAAATTTGCTTGTCTGTTCTTGCATTTGTTGCAGTCCACACAATTCCTCTATTCGACCAAGTTCTATCTGTATAAGATGATGCTGGAGGCGTACTTCCTGTAGATGGAATATTTTCAAAATCCTCTGTTCCACAGCTTGTTCCTTCTCCTGAACCTCCTCCTGTATTAGATTCTTTTGTTGTTACTTGAATTGCTGTACTATTATCCGATTTATTTCCAGCTGCATCTTTTGCAACAACATAAAAAGAATAAGTTGTTGAAGGATTTAATCCAGAAACTGTTCCGTTATTACTATAAACAGTTGTATTATAAGTGTTATCTACATAAATATCATATCTATTAACACCTACATTATCTGTAGAAGCCGTCCAAGTTAACGACACACTTGAAGATGTAATCGTTGTTGAAGCTAAATTTGTTGGTGCAGTAGGTTTTTCAGTATCCTCTTCAGAACCTCCGCCTTCACCAAAAGATTCTGGCCAATTGTTTTGCGCTTTAGGACCTCCCCAAATAACAGTTGCTAAATATGGATTATCAATAAACGGATTTCTATTTCCTTGAACATTCGCTACAACGTTATTTCTTTGAATTTCAAATTGTGAAACAGGATCTTCTACATTCCACTTCAAAAGAATATCAGGGAAATCTGACGAATACGTACTTGGTCCAAAAGTAATATTAAGAGGTAAAGTTCGTTTGTCATAACGTACATACATATACATTAAAATTCTCGCAACATCTCCTTTCCATTCATCACCTGGATACCAACCACCACGGCTCGTTTTCATTGCCATTGCTCCTACTCCATCATCAAAAAGCAAACTTCCACGAGTACTATTCAATGTGACATCAGCAGGACGTAAATGATGTCCATCTGATCCAGGTCCAGAAGTTCCTAAATTTGGCGTTCCTTTGGATTTTGCATAAACATGCTCTCTATTCCAAGACCCTGAAAAAGCACGACTTCTTTGATGTGTACCTGAACTTTGAGATCCATAAATCAACAATAAGTTAGATGGATTTTGAGGATCGGCATCACTTGTTTGAAATAGATTTTTCAAACCTTCTGAATAAGATACATTTTGTTTATGTGTATCTGTAATTAATTTAGCAAAATCATTTTTCAACTCATTCTTCGTCTTACTAAAATTAATGCTCGAGTAATACGCAGGTGCTTTTTGAGCTTGTGCGAATAATGCTAAAGCAAATGATAAAAAAGTAAATTTCAATTTCATTTTTATAACAATTATTTATTTAATAGTATAACTTCCTTGTTCTCATAAGAAAGCCTTAATGTGTAATTTTTCATTATCAAAGGAATTTGTTTTTCAAACTCCAAAAAATAGATTTTTCCAAATTGATAAAATCTCGCATTTATTTCTTCTTTCAAATGTATAGATGTAACATTCACTTCTATCTCATCTATTAAAAATTGTTTTTCTAACCAACTTAAATTTTGTTCTTCAAAATAGAGTACGTCCGTAAAAAGACCTGGATGATTTTTTCCTTGTCCTACAAAAATTCTATTTTCGCGTTCATCAATTCCAATCACATAAACCGGAAATTCTTTTCCGCTAACATTTAAACCTTTTCGTTGTCCTATTTCAAATTTTTCTATTCCAGTATGTTCTCCTACAATAAAACCATCAAACAAAGAATAACTTCTTTGGCTTACCTTCCACGAAAGTTCTTCTTCTTTTGATCGAAAAGATGGTTTTTCTTTATTATAAATAGAAGAATTTTTTGGAATCTCTACAATTTGACCTATTTTCACTTCAATTAATTTATTTGCTCCTTTCCAAAAAAGGAAAGACAACAAAGATAGAATGTTAATGTTAACTAAAAGTTAAAAATAAAATTTTCATTTTTAAACTATTAACATCTTATAAACAAAAAAGGGATTTCTAATTGAAATCCCTTTTTTGTATTTTAAAATCTTTTAATGACTATGCGTGTTAGCTTCCCCAGCTGAACCTTCACGATCATATGAACAACAAGAAGGTAAATTTCCGTACACTTTTTCTTCTGCACGTTTATTATCAGTATCGTGACCAACCGCTACTACAGCGTTTTCTACATCATCCACTTTACTCTTTTTCTCATTCAATATAATATGTAAATTTTGTGTATTACTATCCCATTCAGCAGATTTTACGCCTTTTACACCATAAGCCGCTTTTTCTATACGATCTTTACATTGTCCACAATTTCCTTTTACATGTAAATCGTGTTTTGCATTTTTATTTTGTGCTTGTGCACTAATTCCTAAAGTCGCAACCAAAGCAAAGGCTAATAATTTTTTCATTGTTTTATTATTTTTATGATTTTATTTTAAACTAAATCTTAATCCAGCATAATACATTTGTCCAAAAATTGGCGCATAAACAATCGAGCTATCGAAATTTGAACCAAAAGGATTATCTGCTCCTAAAATTACGCGATGTTGTTGATAATTCGTTACATTTTCACCACCAACATATATTTCAAAACGTTTCGAAAAAATACGCGTAATCTGGAAATTAATTGTTCCAAATGGATTCGAATATTCATTCAACTGATTTTCTGGTAAATTATCTGACGTATTTGGTAAACGCTGTTTTCCAATCCAATTGTATGTCGCATCAAAACGCCAATTCTTACCATTTCTTTCATGTGTTTCATATTCAAGATTGGTAAAGAAACGATGTTTCGCTTGTAATGGACGCTCTAATTTTCCATTTTCATAATCAGTTGCTATATCATAATATTTGTATGATGCTCTAATTTTGAAATGTGTAAATGGATTATAATTAAAATCAAATTGGAACGAATTTGCATACGAATCTCCTTCTAAATTATAAAATCTTACTTGACGAGCCGAATAATCAATATCCGTTACAATTTGATTTTGAAAATCTGTTCGATAAAAATCTGCTGTCACATCTGCATTTTTTCCAAATAATTTGAATTCTTGTGTTACACTAAATCCATAATTCCAAGCAATTTCTGGATCTAAACCATATATTTTTCCATTTCCATCGCCCAAAATATTAAATTGTCTTGAAGATGCAAATAAATTCTGATTTTCCGCAAATATATTATTGATTCGTTTTCCACGACCAACCGACGCTTTTATCGTTGTTCCTCTTACAGGCGTATAACGTGTATGCAAACGAGGTGTTAAGAAAAATCCCATTCGATTATGATAATCTCCACGAAGCCCAGCAATCATGTTAAAATTCTTCATATTATCATACGTATATTCAAAAAATGCTCCTGCAGAATTATCTATTCGATCATAATTCGCATCAGTCGGAAGCGCTACAAATTCCTTGAATTTATCGTACGTAAAACTCGCTCCTGTAGTGAATTTATTTTTTGTATTGCTAATAATCGAACTGAAAATATAGTTGGAATAAAAACTTTGTTGCTCAATATCATATTGATTCAATCCGAAGTAAGAATCTTGTTTATGATAACTAAACGCCGTTTGCAATCCCATACTTTGATAAGGCATTTCTGGAAAAACATACCCAATTTTTGATGAAACATCTACACGATTTGTATTGATTTCTGATCCCCAATAATTTGTTGTTAATTTATCGCGATCTTTATCAAAATCAACTTGTCCTGCTTGTTTTGTATCATTCAAATAACGTGCTGATAAAAATCCAACCCAACCTTTTTCTAAGTTTTGATATTGCCAACGATTCATCACATTAACTTGATGTCCAAGCGGATTATCTAAAAATCCATCATCGTTCATGTCATTTTTCGAAACACGTGCATTTCCATGCATAAACAAAGAAGTACTCCATTTATCATTCAATTTTTTGTTCAAATGCACATTTCCTTCAAAACGAGAATCTGTCGAACCATAAAGATTCACAAACAACGGAATATCATTTGAAGGTTTTATTAATTCTGTATTAATCTGCCCAGAAATACTTTCGTAACCATTAATCACCGTTCCAGCACCTTTCGTCACCTGAATACTTTCTACCCAAGTTCCTGGCGTAAAACTAAGCCCAAAAGCTTGAGAAGCTCCACGAACATTTGGTATATTTTCTTCTGCAATCAAAATATAAGGAGAGGTTAAACCTAACATTTTAATTTGCTTATTTCCTGTCACAGCATCCGAAAAATTGACATCAATAGAAGGATTTGTCTCGAAAGATTCAGCTAAATTACAACATGCTGCTTTCAACAATTCTTTTCCAGTCATTGTCGTCATATTGGTTGCAAACTTCGATTTTTTAAGCGAACTACTTGTATCACGAACCACAACTTCATTCAACGAAGTATCCCCAAAATGATCTTTTACATTGATAGTGATATTCTGAAATTCGTCTTTTAATTCCTTAAAAGTTGTCGTCTCATTGTCATAAAAAACACCTAAAATTGAAGTTGGTTGATAATTTTCGATCTCAAAATTTCCTTTTTCATCTGTAATAACTGAAATATCTGACGATTGCCAAAACACTTCTGCTCCAACGATTGGTTGTTTATTTTGATCTGTAATTTTTCCCTTTAATGTAGATTGCGCGTAAGATAACGCAGCACTTAGTATAAATACTGAAGTGAATATTTTTTTCATTTTTACGATTTAAGGCTCAATGCCTATTTATTATTGTGTACTTGTTGATTAAATTTTTAACAAATACTTTAATATTTAGATAATAGCTTATTGTTTTCTGATTGATTTAATCAAAAACAACGGTTATTATCCTTCGTAAAATGTTAATTGAGAATTGAGTATATAATTTGGCGGCGCATTTGACGCAACATAAAAGTCAAGAAAATTTGATTGATTACTTACCTCTTCATCTTGAATCGGAATTCTAATTTGAAGAATTTCAGAAGCTATAAAACTAATTGGAACAAGTTTCTGAATTTTGACAATTTGCTTTTCCACAAACTTATCCGAATATGAAATATCTTTGCAACAATCGTCTTTTTTAGATTTATTGTTTTCTGGTAATTCGCAATGTTTTTTTTCTGTTTTTGGAGGGCAGCACGAAGTAGAAACTTCCATTTCGCACGAATTATTATCCAAATGATTCAACTTCACTTGCTCCATTTCTCCTTGACAAAAATGCATAGAAAATGCGTAGTTAAGATTTGAGAAAATCAAAACCACCGACAAAACATACTTTATGTAATGTTGCATTTTCATGTTGGACAAAAATAAACAAAAAATTCAAATCAAAACAAACTGAAAATTTATATCATTTTCCAAGTTTATTATAGAATTTTCAGTTTTCATCACTTTATCTTTTTGCCTGTTTGTCCGTCGGAATATTAATAATCCCAGAACCATTTACTAGCGATTTATTATTCTCGTTAACAACTTTCAAAATGACTTCAAAATCTTGCCAATCTATTCCTTGCAAAGTCACTAAACCTGTTGCCTTATCAATCGATTTTATTTTAAATCCTTTATCCGGAAAATCTTGCCCATCGACAATCGGATCAAAATCCAAACCAACTTCTGGCTCAACTTTATAAGCAGAATCTTGCACAAATTTGTATCGATCTTTAAAACTTTGCGTCAATAATTCGTTTTGTTTAATATACTCATCTTGATTTATTTTACCAATTGTATCCATAATATAATCGACATAATTATTCATAAAATCAAGCGCAACATTATAATTAACATCTGATGGTTTAACTGAATCTTTCACTTCATTTTCAACTTTATTTTCCGTTGATGAACTAGATGAATTATTAGAATTACAACTTGTAACAAAACTTAATAATATAACAGGAAGAATAAACTTTTTCATAAGATTATCATTTTTTTTTATGATTTAAAAGTATGTTTTTTTGATTGAAATATAAATGATTAATTTAGATAAAATATTTTATTATAATGGCATGCATTCAAGTAGAAAAAAATATATCAAACTTTTACCATTTACATTAATCTTATTAATTGGTATTTTATTTTATATAGGAATTTTGAGATTTAATTATCCATCATCTAAAAAATATCCTATACAAGGAATTGATGTTTCTAATCATCAAAATTTAATTGAATGGGAAAAAATAGACAAAACTAAAATTCATTTTGTATATATAAAAGCTACAGAAGGAGGAGATTTTAAAGATAAACGTTTCGATTATAATTGGAAAAACGCTAAAAAAAATCGTTTTTTTGTTGGCGCATATCATTTTTTTACTTTTTGCAAAACAGGTGAAGAGCAGGCTAATAATTTTATAGAAACAGTTCCTATTGAACAAAATAATTTGCCCCCTGTAATTGATTTGGAATATGGTGGAAATTGTAAACTTGTAAAATCGAAAAATGAATTGATTTCTGAAATCAAGATATTTGAAAATATTATTCATTCACATTACAACAAAAAGCCTATTCTTTATGTAACTGAAGAATTTTATAATGATTATTTAATAGGTCAATTTGAGGAAAATATGATATGGTTTAGGGATATATATAAAAAACCAACTATTAAGGATAATAGACATTGGGATTTTTGGCAATTTGCAAATAGAGCGCACATAAAAGGGATAAATACTTATGTTGATTTGAATGTTTTCAATGGAAACCAAGAAGATTTTAATAAATTAGTTGAATAATTATTTTTCTTACTAGCCTAACAATTTGAATTTATTTTTTTATCAAGTGATTAAAGCTTTATGATTTTATCAAAATATACCTCAATAGTCATCAAAAATCACTAAAATTGCACTTTAAATAAGAACACACAATTAATTATGTCAGAAGATATTTTCAAGAAAGTAGTTTCTCATGCGAAAGAATATGGTTTCATTTTTCAATCGAGTGAGATTTATGATGGATTATCAGCCGTTTACGATTATGGTCAAAACGGAGCTGAGCTAAAAAATAACATCAAACAATATTGGTGGAAAGCAATGGTACAAATGCACGAAAACATTGTCGGCATTGATTCTGCTATTTTTATGCACCCTACTACTTGGAAAGCTTCGGGCCATGTTGATGCGTTTAATGATCCTTTGATTGATAACAAAGATTCTAAAAAACGTTACCGTGCCGATGTTTTAATTGAAGATCATTGTGCAAAAATTGAAGGTAAAATCGAGAAAGAAGTTGCAAAAGCTGCAAAACGTTTCGGAGATGCTTTTGATAAAGATCAATTTGTTGCGACAAATCCTCGTGTTGTAGAATATCAAAATCAAATCAATACAATTTTAGCGCGCATGGGAAAATCTTTGGAAAACGAAGATTTAGATGATGTAAAAGCTTTGATTGAAGAATTAGAAATTGCTGATCCTGTAACTGGTTCTAAAAACTGGACAGAAGTTCGTCAATTCAACTTGATGTTCGGAACAAAATTAGGTGCAACAGCTGATCAGGCAATGGATTTATATTTGCGCCCAGAAACGGCTCAAGGTATTTTCTTAAATTACTTGAACGTACAAAAATCTGGACGTATGAAATTACCTTTCGGAATTGCTCAGATTGGTAAAGCTTTCCGTAATGAGATTGTTGCACGTCAATTTATTTTCCGTCAACGTGAGTTTGAACAAATGGAAATGCAATTTTTCGTAAAACCAGGAACTGAGTTAGATTGGTACGAAAAATGGAAAGAAACACGTTTACGTTGGCACCAAACATTAGGTTTAGGAAATGATAATTACCGTTTCCACGACCACGAAAAGTTAGCGCACTATGCAAATGCTGCTGCTGATATTGAGTTTAAATTCCCATTCGGATTCAAAGAATTAGAAGGAATTCACTCTCGTACAGATTTCGATTTGAAAGCTCACGAACAACATTCAGGTAAAAAAATTCAATATTTCGATAACGAAACAAACGAATCGTACACACCTTACGTGGTAGAAACTTCTGTAGGTTTGGATCGTATGTTCTTAGCAGTTTTCTCAAATTCATTGAAAGAAGAAGTTTTAGAAGATGGATCAGAACGTGTAGTATTGTCTTTACCAGCTGCATTAGCGCCAATTAAAGCGGCTGTTTTACCATTAGTTAAAAAAGATGGTTTACCTGAATTAGCGAAAGAAATTTTGAAAAAATTACGTTTAGATTACAACGTAATGTACGAAGAAAAAGATACAATCGGGAAACGCTATCGTCGTATGGATGCGATTGGAACTCCTTTCTGTATCACTGTTGACCATGATTCGTTAAACGACAATTCTGTTACTTTACGTTACCGTGATACAATGGAACAAAAACGTGTTAATATTGATGAGTTAGCTCAAATTATCGACAAAGAAGTGAACATGAAATATCTTTTTGAACAATTATAAAAAGAATATTTTCTCAATACAATAAGATCAAAGCTCAGAAATTTCTGAGCTTTTTTTATTTTTATTAAAATTTTTAACAATTTGGCAAAGCTTTTGATTTTAATTGGAAATATTAATCTAAAAAATACAAATTATGGGCTTTATTATTAATCTTCTGGTATCAGCATTAGTTGTTTTCGGACTTGCTAACATTTTACCTGGAGTATCTGTAAAAGGGTATGGTTCTGCAATTATCGTTGCAATTGTTATTGGACTTTTAAACGCTATTGTAAAACCAGTTTTAAACTTTATTAGTTTACCTGTAACAATCTTAACATTAGGATTATTTTCTTTTGTGATTACAGCAATTATTATCTTATTAGCAAGCGCAATTATGGGAGATAGTTTCCATGTTGACGGATTCTGGTACGCATTATTATTTGGTATTGTTTTAGCGGTTGTCAATTCTTTAGTTGGAGGAATGATGGGAGACTAATTTACACAAATTATTACATATAAAAAGCTGTCCAATTTGGACAGCTTTTGTATTTTATAAAGGTTTATTGAGGATAAAATTTTATTTGCTCAAAAATATAATTATAATGTTTTCTAAGAAGATCAACCAATTGTTTCAATTCGGACTCTTCCCATTTATTCTGAAACATTTCATCATGAATCAACACAACTATATTATTCTTTGTAAAGGTTTTATTCGATTCTAATTGATTAACAATTTGTTTATAAATCGCTTGAACAGATTGCACCGGCGTTCCATCTTTTGCATGATGAGCCCATTCCAAATCCCAGCCAATAACCTTATAACCCAACTTTGCTAAACCATCAGCCGTTTGCACTCCTGAAGCTCCATCATTCTTCGATTTCCCATCCAATCTCCACATGTTTCTTCCGGGTAAACGAACAATTTTATCTTGTAATTTTAAGGTCGATTGATTTTTCAAAATATCCGCAACCGACGTTTGCTCGTTACTATAAAACTTTTTGTACTGATCATTCGCATGTGTCCAACTGTGATTACATTCTTCGATATACGGGTTATCTTCGTAATATTTAAAATAATCCGTCATTGTTTTATTTTTCTCCACATGTTCTCCTACAAGAAAAACAGTCACTTTTAACTTCTCATTTTTGAAAACCTCATCAATATTTTCACTTCCATTCAAAGGTCCATCATCAAAAGTTAAATAGATGTATTTCTTCACAGAATTACTCGTTTTCTGCGCAAACAAACTTGTAGAAAAGCTTAATAAAAAAACACTCAAAAGTGTCATCAATTTTTTATTCCATATCATTTAAGGTAGTTTTTAATGAATTAAATGTATGAAAGAAATTCTATTTTTTATATTTTTCTAATGCTTTTTCTAATCGTGTTTTAATTCTTTTTTTCACTAATCTCGGCGCAAGAACTTCTATTTCTTCTCCAAATCCTAAAAGCTCTCGTTCCAACTCAAAATTATGTACAACTTCTATCGAAAATAAAGTTCCTTCATCCGTCACTTCCAATACTTTTTGCGTCGCATGAATTGGTTTTGTCACCACATAAGGCGCCAATTTTTTATTCACACGAAAAACAACACGTTGCTCTCTTTCTTTCACACTTTTCGTTACACCAATCGCATTGTTGTAATACGTATCAAAATTAATCTCTTGCTCATCCACAAAAGGTTCATTTGCCAACTCATAAAATTCAACTATTCTGTCCAAAGCCAACGTATACAAATTTTTATCTTTTCTCGATTTTGCCAATAAAAACCAACGATTACGATATTCTTTCAACAAATACGGATAATAAACTTGTTGTTTTGGCTCTTGATTTTTTGCCTTGAATGATTGATACGAAATCAACAAAGGTTGCTTCTTCACAATTGCTTGATACAACCGATTCAAATGCTCCAAACCTTTTAATAAAGGATTTTCCTCAAACTGAATATAATTTGGTTGTTGATGAGTTTGTTTGGATAAATTATTTTCGAGACGCGTAATAATCTCGTTCATATCATCAAAATAATTAAAACCATTCAATTGTTTCATCACCGAAATCACTTCTTTCATTTTGTCTAAATCAGCAGACGAAACAGGCGAATTATGAATCGAATAATCACGATCTTCGTATTCATAAAACTTTTTTTCTCGAACAACAATTGGCGCATTATAACCCAATTTATCACTGCGCATCACTTGTATATCGCCCTGAATTGTACGTTTCGAAACACCAGAAGTTATTCCTTCATATTCATACAATGCTTCCGAAACTTTTTCTATCAAATCTTCTAATGTCCATTTTCTAAAATGATTTTGAAGACATTTATCGATCGTTTGATAACGTATTAATGCAATTTTATTGGTTGCCATGGTTGATTTCTTTGTTCAATACTACAAATTTCAAATCAAAGTACGCAATCTATTTGCGTAGAAATTTTTATTTCAACTTTTATTCAAAATATTTTCAATACAAAACCCTCTATTCATAATAGTTTATAAATTATTTTGAAAAAATATTTTATTGCGCAATTCATTCGCACACTTCTACTCCAACTTTGTCAAAGGTTTAACAACCAAACGATTTTAATTGTTCCTTAACAAATGTTTCAGTATAGCATTGTAGTAGAAAATGCTTCATCACTTCTATTCTGAATAATTAAAACAAACGCGCAGAAGGTTCGACTCCTTCAATTATTTAATAAATGAGTATTGGTTTAACGCACTAGAATTCGGCTCTAGTAACAGACTTTTAATCTGTATTTATCGCCTGAAAAAGGCACCATTAGAAACAAAAAAGCTAAAAAGTTTTCTTTTCGAATAAAGAATTTATTTCGTTGAAATGAATTTGAAATAAGATCAAAAACTTGCTCAAAACCTGAATTTGAAACTTTAGTTGATGATTGATTTCAAAAGTTTAAAAATAAAAAATCAAGTCAAAATGATTTGAAAAAAGTTAAAAGTAAGAAATCAAAAGAAGCTGCTCAAACTTCAAATTCCGTTTTAAAAAAGGAAAATGATTTAGCTTTTTTAATTAAAAATTTAAAAAAAAGATTCTGCGACAAAGGAGAAATATAAAATAGTAAAAACCTATAAAAAATAATAAAATGAAAAAATTAGCAATTAACAACCAAGAAATTGGAATCTATATCAAAAACAACGAAATCGAAAAAGTTTACTCAAAAGGAAACTATTGGATTTTGTTTAATAAAAACATCGAAAAATTAAACATCAACGAAATAATTGATGAAAAATACCACACAATGTTTTTAGAAAATGAAACTTTGAAATCGATGGTAGATTTTATCGAAGTATTACATAACGAAGTGTTGATTATTTACAAAAACAATCAATCATACGATTCATTTTACAATAAAAACGTGATGATTTGGAAAAATTCAACTCAATTAAAAGCTGTAAAATTTGATTTGAATTCTACTGAAGAAATTAAAAATTTAACAAAAAGAGAAATTGATATTTTGAGAAAAGCTGGTGCAATCCGTATCATTTCTGTTACACCATATTTCGAAGGAATTTTGTTCAAAGACAATGAATTTAATTCAGTTTTAAAAGCTGGTGAATACCAATTTTACAACAACGAAACTAAAATTTCGATGGTTTCTTTTGATATGCGTCCGCAAACAATTGAAATTTCAGGACAAGAAATTCTGACAAAAGATAAAGCGCAATTGCGAATCAATTTTATGGTAAATTATCAAATTACTGATTTGTTAAATGCTTATCAATCGAACAAAGATTTCGAAAAAATGATTTATCAAGCGATTCAATTAGGTTTGAGAGAATTTATTGGAAACATGAATTTTGATGATTTGATGTCGGATAAAAATTCGGTAACGAATTATATCATTCAAAAATATCAAAATCAATTCCAAGAAATTGGTCTAAAATTGATTGACGCAGGTATGAAAGACATTATTCTTCCAGGAGAAATAAGAGAAATTATGAACCGCGTTTTGATTGCCGAAAAAACGGCTCAAGCCAATTCGATTACCCGTCGTGAGGAAACTGCTTCGACAAGAAGTTTGTTGAACACTGCGAAATTGATGGAAGAAAACGAAACGTTATGGAAATTGAAAGAGATGGAATACATCGAAAAAATCGCGGATAAAGTGGGAGAAATCTCAATTTCTGGCGGATCGAATGTATTAAATGAACTAAAAACAATGTTTACGAAATGAAACCAATCATTATAAATAAATTAAAAGAAATAGAAGATAAATATAACGTCAAAATTCTTTTTGCTATAGAATCTGGGAGCCGCGCTTGGGGCTTCCCTTCTACTGACAGCGATTACGATGTTCGATTTATTTACAAACGAAAAATTGAAGATTATCTAAAAATTGACCCAATTGATGATTTTATTGATTTAGAAATTATAGATGAACTGGATTTTAAAGGTTGGGATATTCAAAAAGTTTTGCGCTTAATGTTGAAATCAAATTCGAGTATTAACGAATATTTACAATCTCCGATTCATTATATTTCTGATGAAATTTTCGAAAAAGAATTGTTCAATTTAGCTGCTTCACAATTCAATTCTCAAAAAGTTACCATGCATTATTTGGGAATTACAACAAAGCGATTGATTGAAATGGAACATCAAAACGAAATTAAACTCAAAAGTTTGTTTTATACTTTACGTTCGGTTCTTTCAGCGAAATGGATTGTAGAAAATAAAACAATTCCTCCGATGGAATTTGAAAAATTAAAACATTTAATCGGAGATAAAACAATCGAAAACCGAGTGGATAAATATCTTGAAATCAAAGCAAATGTTGATGAAAGTTTTAGAATTTCGAAAAATGATGAACTTTTCGATTGGTTAATTAATTTGAAAAATGAATTAAAAATCGAAACCGAAAAATTACCAAAAATTGAATTTGATAAAAACAAAATCAATGTATTTTTCATTAAAACCGTAACAAAATGAAACTAACAATAGAAGATCTAAAAAGTCAAAATTTAATTCTATTTGAATGTATAAGCGGAAGCAAAGCCTATAATTTGGCAACTAAAAATTCGGACACTGATATTCGTGGCATTTTTTATTTACCTAAAAATGAATTTTATGGTTTCGAATATCAAACGCAAGTGAGCAACGAAACCAATGATATTGTATATTATGAAATTGGTCGATTCATTGAATTATTATTGAAAAATAATCCGAGTTGTTTAGAAATCCTAGCAACTCCAGAAGAATTTGTTCTGTATAAATCGCCTTTGTTAGATGAATTAAATTATAAAGAGTTTATCACATCAGAAGTTGAGAAAACATTTGTTGGATACGCCTTGAGTCAAATCAAAAAAGCAAAAGGATTGAACAAGAAATTTCTAAATCCAATAGATGAAATCAGAAAAACCGTTCTTGATTTTTGTTATATTATTGATGATAACAAAACCATTTCTTTTGTTGATTGGATGAATTCAAATTCTTACAAACAAGCGTTTTGCGGACTAAGTAAAATCAATCATTCGAAAGATTTATTTGCGCTTTATTACAACGAAAAATCGAATTATAAAGGAATCGTAAAAGATAAAAATAATGATGATATTCGTTTGAGTGAAATTCCTAAAAATGAAAAACCAATTGCCTATTTCATTTTCCAAAAAGATGAATATTCCACTTATTGCAAGCAATACAAAGAATATTGGGATTGGATGAAATTGCGAAATGAAGATCGTTACACAACAAACATTGCGCATGAAAAAAATTACGATAGTAAAAATATGATGCACACGATTCGTTTGTTAAAAGTTGCGAAAGAATTAGTGGAAACAGGAAACCTAAATGTAAAACGAACAGAAGATCGTGACGAATTATTAGCGATAAAAAACGGAGATTTTTCTTATGAAGAAGTAATCGAAAAAGCTGAAAATTTACAACGAGAAATTGAAGAAAAATCTAAACTAAATTTTCTTCCAACCGAAATAAACTCTTCGAAAATGGAAGAATTTTTAATCAACCTTAGAACCAAATTATATGAAAACAACTGAACAACAAAATAAACCGATCAATGGAAACGATTTGATTGCCTTGGGTTATCCTGAAAACGAAATTTTAGGAATTGCCTTAAAAATCAACAAAAAAAGAAATGGTTACACAAAAGCCGAAATGCTTGATAAATATGCGCAAGTTTTTTCTTCGCCACAAGATTTTTTAGAAGATAAAATTTTCAAAACGCTTGCAAAAGGCTTTATCGATGGAATTCATTTACCAAATCAAGATGAAAACTTGATTGAATTGAATGAAAATCCAACCGATTTCAAAATTTATGGTGCGGAAAAAATTGAGGACGGCGCTTTAGAACAAATGAAAGTCGCCATGAAACTTCCTGTTACCGTTGCTGGCGCAATTATGCCTGATGCGCATCAAGGTTATGGATTACCAATTGGCGGAGTTTTAGCAACCAAAAATGCGATTATTCCTTATGGTGTCGGCGTTGATATTGGATGTAGAATGGCTTTATCGATTTATGATTTACCTGCTTCTCATTATTTTGAACATCACGATTCATTAAAAGAAACTTTGATCAAAAATACAAAATTTGGTGCAGGACATGGTTTTCATGGTCAATACAAAGCTGAACATCAGATTTTAGATGATGCAAAATTCGAGACGAATTCATTTATTCAAAATTTAAAAGATAAAGCGTGGTCGCAATTGGGTTCTTCTGGTGGAGGAAATCATTTTGTAGAATTTGGTTTGATTGATTTCAAGGAAGATGATGAAAAACTGAACATCAAAAAAGGTTCATATTTGGCTTTGCTAACGCACTCTGGATCGAGAGGTTTTGGCGCTACAATCGCTGGACATTATACAAAAATTGCAAAAGAAATTTGTAAACTTCCGTACAAAGCACAGAATTTGGCTTATTTAGATTTAGATTCAGCCGAAGGTCAAGAATATTGGATTGCGATGAATTTGGCGGGTGAATATGCTTCAGCTTGTCACGAAATTATTCATCAAAAAATTGCAAAATCAATTGGTGCTGAAGTTTTAGCGAAAGTAGAAAATCATCATAATTTTGCTTGGAAAGAAATTTACAATGGCGAAGAAGTCATTGTTCATCGAAAAGGTGCAACGCCAGCTTCTAAAGATATAATGGGAATTATTCCAGGTTCTATGACTGCGCCAGGATTTTTGGTTCGAGGAAAAGGTGAAGAAAATTCGATTCATTCTGCTTCGCATGGAGCTGGTCGACAAATGAGCCGAACACAAGCGATTAAATCATTATCTCAAAATAAGATAAACGATTATTTGAATTATTTTGGAATTACATTAATTGGTGGTGGAAAGGATGAAGCGCCAATGGCATATAAAGATATTCACGAAGTAATGGCTGCGCAACAAGATTTAGTAGATGTTGTGGCTACTTTTACACCTAAAATGGTCAGAATGGCCGATGACGGATCGAGAGAAGATTAAAAAAATGCCTGAACAATTGTTCAGGCATTTTATATATTATAGATTAAATCCAATCTTTTGGATGTTTCAAAACATCGACTAATTTATATTCTTCCGAACCTTCTTCTGGCTGATGATTATAATGCCATTGCACATGTTTTGGCAAACTCATCAAAATAGATTCAATTCGACCATTAGTTTTCAAACCAAACAAAGTTCCTCTATCATGAATTAAATTAAATTCCACATAACGACCTCGTCTAATTTCTTGCCATTCCTTTTGTTCAGCAGAAAATTCATCATTTTTATGTTTTTCAACAATCGGAATATACGCCTCCAAAAATGAGTTTCCTACTTCTGTTACGAAATCATACCATTGTTCAACTGTTTTTTCTGAAGTTGGTTTCAAGTAATCAAAGAACAAACCTCCTATTCCACGCGCTTCTTCTCGATGCGTATTCCAAAAATATTTATCACATTCTTCTTTATACTTCAAATAAAAAGCCGCATCATGCGCATCACAACTTTTTTTACAGATCGTATGCCAATGCATCACATCTTTTTCATCCAAATAATATGGCGTCAAATCTTGACCTCCTCCAAACCATTGATCGACAATATTTCCTTCTTTGTCATACATTTCGAAATACCTCCAATTCGCATGAGTCGTCGGAATATGTGGACTTGTTGGATGAATAACCAAACTCAATCCGCAAGCAAAAAATTTACCCGATGAAACATTCAACGCTTTTTGCATTGTTTCTGGTAATTCTCCATAAACTTTCGAGATATTAACGCCAGCTTTCTCAAAAACAGCTCCGTCTGTTAAAACACAAGAAAGACCTCCGCCGCCTTCTTCGCGTTCCCAATTATCTCGTAGAAATTTGGCTTTACCATCAACTTCTTCAAGTTTGGCAATAATTTTATTTTGTAAGTCTTGTATATATTGAAAAAATTGATCTTTCATCATAAATATTTTTGCAAATATAGAATGATTGATAACGATTCGAAAGAAGATTAATAATTAACTTCTCACAAATGCATATTGAAATGGAATTTTTATAGTGGTTTCTATATATTCTCCTTCATTATTCTTTGCTGGAATAATTTTATATTTACCTCCTTTAATTCTCTCATTTAACCTAAATAAAGACTTTTCTACAATATCTTTCGTGTCCTCACTTCCTTCAAAATCAGAAATAGAAATTATACCATTTTCATCAAAAATAAAATTGAATTTAGCTTTAAGAAGGTAATTCGTAATTAAGTTTCTCGACCTTAATTCCATGCTTACCATTTTATAAAAATCTTTTCTAAAATTTTGTTTAAAGCATTTATTTAATTCTTCATTTCCCTTCTGTTCAACTTTTTTACAACTCAGATATATCAAAGGAGTTTTTATAGGTTCTTGCGAAAACAACATTATGCTAATACAAACAAAAAATACAAATAAATATTTCTTCATATCGTTAAAATTAATTCATATTATTTAAAACTATTATTATTAATAGCTATTCATAATCTAATTTCAATAAATTATATTTATTAATATAAAAATTTAAAAAATTCAGATATAAAATCATATTTTACTTATAACAAAAGTTTTATCCAATTAAAATCATTTAAACGATTTAATTTTAAATCAAACCAATAGCAATCAAAAAAAGTTATTAACAATATTATTCACAAAAGAAATCTTTCTATACCTTTGCAAAAGAAATTTTATAAAACAATATATAAATGTCACAAAACGGAATTCCATCGGTTAATTTAGCAGACTTTTTATCTGATGATCCTGCAAGAAAACAAAAATTTGTCAACGAAATTGGTCAAGCATACGAAGAAATAGGATTCGTTGCTTTGAAAGGACATTTTTTATCTGACGAATTAGTTGAAAATTTATATAAAAGCGTTCGCGAATTTTACGCTTTACCTACAGAAACAAAACAAAGTTATGTAGTAGAAGGAATTGGTGGTCAACGCGGTTATACAGCTTTCGGAAACGAACATGCAAAAGGTAGAACTGTTGGTGACTTGAAAGAATTTTGGCATTTTGGGCAGTATTTATCTGAAGAAGATAAAGCTAAATACAACTATCCAGAAAATGTTGATGTAAACGAAGTTCCAGGTTTTAACACTTATGGTGAAGAAACATACAAACAATTAGAAAAAACAGGAGTTTACGTTTTACGTGCTTTGGCTTTATTCTTAGGTTTAGACGAGTTTTACTTTGATGATAAAGTAAAAAACGGAAACTCTATTTTGAGAGCAATTCACTATCCTCCTATCACGGAAGAGCCTAAAGATGCGGTTCGCGCAGGTGCTCACGGTGATATTAACTTGATTACATTGTTAATGGGAGCGCAAGGTCGTGGATTACAAGTACAACGTCACGATGGAACTTGGGTTGATGCAATTGCTGCTGACGACGAATTGGTAATTAATGTTGGTGATATGTTATCTCGTCACACAAACAACAGATTGAAATCGACAATTCACCAAGTGGTTAATCCAGAGAAAGAATTATGGGGAACATCTCGTTTTTCTATTCCATTCTTTATGCACCCAGTTTCTGAAATGGACTTATCTGTTTTAGATGATTGTATTACAGAAGAAAATCCAAAACAATTTGAAGATATTACAGCTGGAGATTTCTTGACTCAGCGTTTAAGAGAAATTGGTTTAATTAAATAAGCCATATTTAATCTATTATTTCATAAAAAAGAGAGTTGACAAAATCAACTCTCTTTTCTTTTACATGCCTCTTACGTACATGTTGTAGTTAAAAATATCCAAACACAACAAGGTGTATTTATAATCATTTTTATTGATATCCACTTCCAAAACTGGATCCGAATTATAAAATCTAATCTTTAGATTATCATTCTTATCCAATAATAGATAAATGGAAGAAATCGTTGGACGAATATCATTCATCCAATTTTTCAAAGATTCTTTTGAATCTTTAATCAACTCAAATTTTTGAAAATATTCTTGAAAAAAATTCTCCAAACGTTGCACTTGTGTCAAACGATCCAATTCACGATATAAGTCAATAAAAACACATAATTTTTCGCGCTTTGGACAAACACACGGATACGGGTGTTCGCCATTATAAAACCATCTCTGCCACTTTTTACAAGACGTCTCTTCTATCGCTTTCTCAAATTCATCTTCATACTTTAAAAGCCACCAATTCATACGGCAAATTCGTAAATTACCTTTTGATAATTGCAAAAGCTCGTCTATGTAAGCGCTAACGTTTAACATCAATTAAAAATTTGAGTCTTGCTAATTTACAATTTTTCTGATTGAATTTTAATGTTTTAAGAATAATTTTTCAAATTTTAGAATCATAAATTGCTCATCAAATAAAACGTTATAAAAGAACATTTTTTCCTCCATCGTTTTATTTTTCATTTGCACATTTCGAACTGGAATTAAGATGTTAAATTGAAATTTTCTATCTTTTTCAAAGTGATTGACAGCCGCATAATAAATCAAATTGTACCACGAATCAATTGGTGCATAAATTCCATAAAAGTCAGGATATAGCGCATCTGCTTCATCTTTGTAAACATTGGTAATCGAATAATTATCAATCTCAAATTTCGAAACACATTTGTAGGTTGTTAACTTAGAACAAATTGAAATGTCTTGTACATATTTTACCGAATCCAATTTCAGTCCAAATTCGTCCATTTTATAATCTTCAAACTTATTAATTGTAGGATCTACCACAATTTTTTTGTTCGGAAATTCTAAACTTTGTTTTTGGATATCTTGTGAAATAGTATCGTATATTTTAGCTCGAATTTGATTTGGGTTAACATTTTGCGCATCAACAAATAACACAATATGTAAGGAAAAAACCAATAAAAAAAGTCTCATTTTGGCGTTTTTGGTTTAAAATTTGTTTAAATTTATGAAGTCTTTACGATTCAAAATCAAATTTAGTTGAAAAGATTTCAAATCTTATCATTTCATCATCTTTTCGTAAATAAATAGTTAAAAAGGTGTTAAAGTACGTTTTCACGTAATTACATTTTAACTATTATTGTTTATTTTTAATGGGTTAATATAAAGTTTAATATCCGACAACAAACGATTTATATAAATATTTTCTATATCTATTATAAATAAAATCTTTTACAATTTCTCCAAATAAGACATAAAAGTTAGACATTTGCAGTGTCAAATAATTTATTCATAGATAGTAAGACAAAGAGTAGCAACGAGTATAACGAAATTGATTTATGAAGTTTGAAATTACTCGCACTCTTTTTACTTTTTAGAGTTTTTTATAGTAGTTTAGGTTGGTTAGTAATCCGTTCACTTTGAACGGATTATTTTTTTATAGCTTATTTATAAAATCTTTCAACAAATTATATACTTTTTCGGAGTAACTCAAATCCAAACTTTCAGCTGTATCATTGGGATCATGATAAAATCCTTTTCCTCCTAATGTGTAAATAAAAAACGACGGAACTCCTTTTAGATAAAACGGGCAATGATCAGAATTACATGATTCTCCTCGAGTTTTAACTTCTTTTAGATATTTATTTGTTAGATTTAATTCAACTAATTTTTCAAATTGATTTTTAAAAACTTTACCATTCACAACCTGAATTCCCTGATCTCCAGCTCCCATAATATCTAGGTTTACAAGAAATTTGATTTGACTTAATGGAAAAAGTGGATGATTGACATAATAATCTGCACCTAAAATTCCCGCTTCTTCACCAGCAAAAGCCATAAAAACCGTTCTGTAATTAGGTTGATGTTTCGAATAATACTTCATCAGTGTCATCATCATCGCTGTTCCGCTCGCATTATCACTCGCTCCAGGAAAAATAGTTTGTCCAACTTTCCCTAAATGATCATAATGAGCCGAAATCACAATTAAGCTATCATTATTTTTTCCGTCAATATAACCAATTATATTATTTGCCTCGAATGAATTATTCAATTCTGAATCAATAGAATAATCGTTTATTTTTAAATTTTTAGAATAAAATTTATCTGAAATAATAAATTCTGAAATCGAAGATTGTCGCTGACTAAGACTTGATGTTAATTTATCTGAAGTAAATCTAAAAATCGCCCGATTTTGATTCTCATCTTTCTCATAAATATTCGCCCATTGTTTGTAATATTTCTGAATAGAATCCACAGAAGTCACTAAAGGCGGCAAAATAATATGTTTCCCTTTTTGCAATTCATCATCTTTCACAATAAAATCTCTCGTTTTATCTTTCGATTGAAAAGATTCGATATAGGCTTTTGTGTCAAAAATATAAAAAGGTAAATTCGTTTTCGAAATTGATTTAGAACTTGGTTTTACAATAAAATCTATTCCATATTTCAATTCTTTTCCATTAATTTTCAGTTTTGCATCTTTAATAACATTAATCGGAAAAGTAAACATTTGATTATAATTACTAGAAAAAGATTTCAATTCATTTTTTTGAAATTCGTTTTGTAAATAAATTCCAGCATTTGTCATTCCATTTTCTACATAACCTCTACCAGCAAACGAATTTGACGTAAGTGAATCTAAAATTGTTTTAAAATATTTTTGATCAAAGGTTTGCGCATTTCCGATTGCAATTGCAAAACACGAAATCAAACCAAATAATATCATTTTTATCTTCAGCATTTTAATCATTTTATCATCCAAAAAATATTCTATTCTAAGATAATTATCATTTTAACAAAAAAAATCAATTATCTGTATTAAGTCAACAACAAATTTAAAAAATCTTTAAAAAGTAAATCAAATTAATACTACTATAAATTTTATATCTTGCATTATTAAGTTATCATAATAAAAACAACAAATCACAATTAAATGAAAGAAGTCGTAATCGTTTCAGCTGTTCGTACAGCAATGGGATCTTTTTTGGGAAGTTTATCTAACGTTCCAGCTACAGATTTAGGCGCAACAGCTATTAAAGGAGCTTTAGATAAAATCAACTTAGATGGATCTTTGGTTGATGAAGTATATATGGGAAATGTATTGCAAGCTGGTGAAGGACAAGCGCCTGCTAAGCAAGCAATGATAAAAGCAGGTTTACCAAATACGATTCCTGCAACAACGGTAAACAAAGTTTGTGCTTCTGGTATGAAAGCTGTGATGTTTGCTACGCAAGCAATTCGTTTGGGTGATGCAGATGTTGTAGTTGCTGGAGGAATGGAAAACATGTCAATGGTTCCTTTTTATTCGCCAAATGCAAGAACTGGAAATAAATACGGAAATACGGTTTTGTTAGATGGAATTGTGAACGATGGTTTGCAAGATTACTACAGCAAAGAAATGATGGGACTTTTTGGAGATACTTGTGCAACTGAGTTCAATATTTCTCGTGAAGAACAAGATGAATTTGCAATCAATTCTTACAAAAAATCTGCTGCAGCTTGGGCTGCTGGAAAATTTAACAACGAAGTTGTTCCTGTAGAAATTCCTCAACGCAAAGGAGAACCAGTTATTTTTAAAGAAGATGAAGAATATAAAAATGTAAACTTTGATAAAGTTCCAGGTTTACGTGCAGTTTTCTCTAAAGACGGAACTGTAACTGCTGCAAATGCATCTACAATCAATGATGGAGCTTCTGCTTTAGTATTAATGTCTTTGGATAAAGCAAACGAATTAGGATTAAAACCTCTTGCAAAAGTTATTGCTTATGCTGATGCTTCTCAAGAACCTTCAAAATTTACAACTGCGCCAGCTAAAGCGGTTGAAAAATTATTGAAAAAAGCAAATATGAAAGCTACTGATGTTGATTTCTGGGAATTTAACGAAGCTTTTTCAGTTGTTGGAATTGCAAATACTAAATTATTAAATCTTGATGCTTCTAAAGTTAATGTAAATGGTGGTGCGGTTTCTATCGGTCATCCACTTGGAAATTCCGGATCAAGAATTTTGGTTACATTATTAAGCGTTTTAGAGCAAAACGGAGGAAAAATTGGAGGTGCAGCTATCTGTAATGGCGGCGGTGGAGCTTCTGCAATGATTATCGAAAAAATTTAATTTTAGATCAAATACACGATGAAAGCGTCTAATCTGTAGACGCTTTTTTATCTTTTGAAATTAAAATACTTGTAAAAAATCTGAAAAACATTCGACATTTATTATAATTGGCTTAAAAACCTTTTCTATATTTGTTGGATTGAACAAACACTTTTGTATGGAATATTTAGAATTTGAACAACCTATCAAAGATTTAGAAGAACAGTTACAAAGCTGTCAAATCGTCGGCGAAGGAAGCGGTGTTAACATCAAACAGGCTTGCGTTGAAATTGAAATTGCAATTGAAAATAAAAAGAAGGAAATCTATGGGAATTTAACACCATGGCAACGTGTACAATTGTCTCGTCATCCTTCTCGCCCTTATACTTTAGACTACGCTTACGCGATTACAGATAACACGTTTATCGAGATTCACGGAGATAGAACTTTTGCTGACGACAAAGCAATGGTTGGTGGTATGGGAAAAATCAATGGTCAAACTTTTATGATTATTGGTCAACAAAAAGGGAAAAATACCAAAGAAAGACAATATCGTCGTTTCGGAATGTCTAATCCAGATGGTTACCGCAAAGCTTTACGATTGATGAAGTTAGCAGAAAAGTTTAATATTCCTGTCTTGACTTTAGTTGACACTCCTGGTGCATATCCTGGTTTAGAAGCTGAAGAAAGAGGTCAAGGTGAAGCTATCGCTAAAAACATCTACGAAATGTTGAAACTTACAGTTCCTATCATTACAATTGTAATTGGTGAAGGAGCTTCAGGTGGAGCATTAGGAATTGGAGTTGGAAACAAAGTTTTCATGTTAGAAAACACTTGGTATTCTGTAATTTCACCAGAAAACTGTTCTACAATTTTATGGAGAAGTTGGGATTACAAAGAGCAAGCTGCTTCGCAAATGAAATTAACTGGTCCTGATATGTTAGAATTAGGATTAATTGAAGATATCATTCAAGAACCGCTTGGTGGAGCACACTACAAACCAGAAGTTGCGTACACAAACTTGAAAAATAAAGTTTTAGATACTTACAACGGATTGAAAAAACTTTCTCCTAAAGAATTACAACAACAACGTCAAGAACGTTACATCAAATTCGGAGAATTTTCAGGATAAAATATTGTTTTACAATAATACTTATTGTAGAATATACGATTTTAAAACGAGATATAAAATTAGTTATATCTCGTTTTTTTATTTAATTTTGGAACTCTTATGGAACAAGCAAATTATAATCCCGAAATACCAGCTAACAAGCACAATGTCATTGGTTTAGAGAAAGGTAAACTTCCTCCACAAGCTGTTGATTTAGAGCAAGCTGTACTTGGCGCGATGATGATTGATAAAAAAGGGTTGGACGAAGTCATTGACATTCTTACGCCGCAAGTTTTTTATCGTCCAGAGCATCAGGCGATTTATGCTGTCATTCAAAAATTATTTAACGATTCAGAACCAATTGATTTATTAACGGTTTCAAATGAGTTGAAAAGTGAGGGCAAATTAGATCGTGTTGGAGGTGATTATTATTTGATTCAATTAACGCAAAAAGTTTCTTCTTCTGCGCACGTGGAATATTATGCTCGTGTAATTCAAGAAAAATACATCCTTCGTCGTTTAATTGAGATTTCGAATCAAGTCATTGAAAAATCATACGATGATACTGCCGATGTATTTGATTTATTGGATTATTCAGAATCTAAATTATTCGAAATCACAGAAGGTGGAATCAAGCGTAGTTATTCGGAAGCAAGAGATTTGGTAACAGAAGCTATTGATAAAATTAAAGCCCAATCTACCAAAGAAGGAATGTCTGGTTTATCTTCTGGATTTACAGAAATTGACAAAATTACTTCGGGTTGGCAAGAATCGGATTTGATTATTTTAGCCGCTCGTCCTGGTATGGGAAAAACCGCTTTTATCCTTTCGATGGCGAAAAATATGACTGTTGACAAAAATATTCCGGTTGCTGTTTTTTCATTAGAGATGTCTTCTGTTCAGTTGATTACACGTATGATTTCAGGTGAAACTGGAATTTCGGGTGAAAAATTGCGTAAAGCAAAATTAGCCGATCACGAATGGAAACAATTATATACAAAAGTAAAAGGTCTTGAAAATGCTCCTTTATATATTGACGACACCCCTGCCCTTTCGATTTTCGATTTAAGAGCAAAAGCACGTCGTTTGGTTTCTCAACATGGTGTAAAAATGATTTTGATTGACTACTTGCAGTTGATGACTGCTGGTGGAAAAGCAAATGGAAACCGTGAGCAAGAGATTTCGATGATTTCGCGTTCCTTAAAAGCGATTGCGAAAGAATTAAGTATTCCTGTTATTGCACTTTCGCAGTTGTCTCGTTCGGTAGAAACTCGTGGAGGGAGTAAACGCCCTTTACTTTCGGATTTACGTGAATCTGGAGCGATTGAGCAAGATGCCGATATCGTTTCTTTTATTTATCGTCCCGAATATTATAAATTGGAATATTGGGATGATGAAAGTGAACCTTGTGCTGGGCAAGCTGAGTTTATCATTGCAAAACACCGTAATGGTGCGTTAGAAAATGTACGTTTACGATTCATTAATGAACAAGCTAAATTTACCGATTTAGAAACTTCATTTGGTGGAGATTTCGAAATTCAAAGTTCGATGAATGATGGTTCTCAAGAAATGGGAAGTGCAATGAATTTATCTGCTATTGATCCTTCTGATGCTTTTGGAGATTTTGGCGGAGAATTCACAAGTTCAATGAACAACGACGACGATAATTTACCGTTTTAGAAAATAATTTTCATTAATAAATATTATCTCAAGCTGAATTTATTTCAGCTTGAGATCATTATATTTTTTTATAATAGATAATTTAACGATAATCAACAAACTAGATGTAGAAATCGTTATTTTTTAAATTTATTTTATTAATTATATATGTGATTCTGAAACGAGTTCAGAATGGTTTCTGCTACAATTAATTGTTTTATCAAATTTGTCAAGGAATCTAAAACCTTAAGCATTTCGAAAATAGAAATTTCTTAATTCAGCAAACAATCATCTAGCTCAAATTAATATAAAAACTAAACAATCAACTACATTTAGTTTTATTCAACAAACTATCAGTTTTATTTATCCTAAAAGTTTTGTTAGGAACGAGAATTGCTACAACTTTGTATACATTAAATAAAGAGTGAAATGGCAAGTTCAATCAGAACATTAAATCCTGCTACAGGTAAAATAGAAAAAGAATTTCAAGCCTACACAAGCGAAGAAATCAATCAATATATAGACGACGCAAACGAATTATATCAAACATGGCGATTCGAATCTTTCGAAGAAAGAAAAGCTGTAATGAAACGTGTCGCAAACGAAATGCGCAAGCAAAAAACTCGATTAGCTGCTTTGATTACAACAGAAATGGGAAAACCATTGTATGAGAGCGAAATCGAGATTGATTACAGTGCAAATATTATCGAATATTACGCTGATAATGCAGAAGAATTCTTAGCAAATGTTCCTTTACAAACAGAAAAAGGTGACGCTTATGTGGTTTCAGAACCAATTGGTGTGTTGTTAGGTGTTATGCCTTGGAATTTTCCTTTTTCTCAAATTGCGCGTTTTGCTGGACCTCACATTATGGCTGGTAACACAGTTGTTTTGAAAACGGCTTCTAATATTCCGCAATGTGGAATCGCTTTCGAAGAAATGTTTACAGCTGCTGGCGCTCCAAAAGGTTTGTATAAAAACTTGTTGATGTCAGGAAAAGACACAGATACAATTATCAATAATCCAAAAATTGTTGGTGTTTCTTTAACTGGTTCCGAAGCCGCTGGTGCAGAGGTTGCAAGTATCGCTGGTAAAAATGTAAAACCTTCGGTTTTAGAACTTGGTGGTTCTGATCCAATGATTGTTTTGAATGATGCGGATATCGAAAAAGTGATGAACGGAACAATTAATGGTCGTTTACGTAATGCTGGACAAGCGTGTACTTCTTCGAAACGTATTATTGTACAAGAAGGTATTTACGACGAATATTTGAAAAAAATTACGGATTATGTAAACGGAATGAAAGTTGGTGATCCTACACAGACAGATACCAACATGGGACCTGTAAGTTCGGAAAGTGCATTAGAAAAATTATTGGATCAAATTAATGATTCAGCTAATAAAGGAGCAACAATTGTTTCAGGAGGAAAACGTATTAATCGTGATGGTTTCTTTTTACAACCAACAATTTTGACAGATTTAAAACCTGGAATGAAGGCTTATGACGAAGAAGTTTTTGGACCTGTGGTTTGTATTTGGAAAGTGAAAGATGTAGAAGAAGCAATCAAAATTGCGAATGACACGCCTTATGGATTAGGTGCTTCTATTTACACAGAAGATGTTCCGAATGCGGAGAAAATCGCTCGTAGAATAGATTCGGGAATGGTTTACGTAAACAAACAAGTTTCATCAAGCCCAGATTTACCTTTCGGAGGTGTTAAACATTCAGGTTACGGACGAGAGCTTTCTAAAGCTGGAATTATGGAATTTATCAATAAAAAATTAATCATGATTGCGAAATAATTTTTCAATCATATCTTAATAATAAAAAAATGCAACTTTTATGAAGTTGCATTTTTTTATTGAATAAATCCTTGTTTTTGTTCCATTTGGTCAATTTTGAAAAGAATTAAATCACGCATAATTTTTGCTCGATTTTTTGCTTCATTTGCTATTTCTCCTTCAAAATTTTCGTCAATTATTCCGTACCATAATTCAATCCAACGCTCGAAATGGTGTGGTTTTAATTTCTCCTTTTGACTCAAAACCAAATGTGTTCGCATTGGCCAGCCTTCAAAAGTTGCTTTTCCTAACAAAACAGTTTCCCAAAACTGAATCATATGTGGCAAATGTTCGTCCCAATTTACCTTTGCAACTTCCGAAAAAAAGTAACCAATTACGTCATCTTTTTGCACTTTATCATAAAACGTATTTACCAATAAAGCAACATCTTCTGAAGTTTCGATATCTTTTTTCATTAAAACAAATTTACAAAGAACTTAATTCAATTCATCAATGTTTTTAATCACGAAAAAATGCAGTAATTTTACGGTCTCATAAAAATGAATAGAATTGGATAGCAATAGACAACAAAAAGTAAGTAAATTATTTCAAGAAGAATTAGCAGAAGCTTTTAG
>NZ_DLJI01000014.1:41556-42077 GCF_002484185.1 Empedobacter sp. UBA7620
AAAATGGGCTGTAAAGGAATTCCCTGGAAATTTGATTAGTGTTACAGAAGTAAAAGTAACACCAGATTTGAGCGTTTCTAAAATCTATGTAAGTATTTTTCCAAGTACTCAAAAAGACGAAATTTTTAAAGAAATTAGAGTTAATACACCATTATTTAGAGGAATTTTATCAAAAAGTGCTTCTAAACAAATGCGTATTACACCAGAATTAATTTTCATTTTAGATAATTCGTTAGACGAAATGGATAAAATCGACAAAGCGCTAAGAGGAGAAGGAAATAATCCAATCTTATAATGAGAAACATTTCACTTTACATTGCGAAACGCTACATTTTTTCGAAAACGAATACAAACGCTGTAAACATTATTACATCGATTGCTGTTGGTGCTATTTTGGTAGCTACAGCGGCTTTGTTTATTATTTTATCCGTTTTTTCGGGATTAGAAAAAATGAATTTAAAGTATTATAGCAATGTAAATCCTGAAATTAAAATTTCTCCTTCGAAAGGAAAAGTATTAGC
>NZ_DLJI01000014.1:42143-43136 GCF_002484185.1 Empedobacter sp. UBA7620
AGTATTAGATAGTTTAACTTTTGTTGTGGATCAATTAAAGCAACAAAAAGACGTCAAAGCTTTTTCTAAAATCATCGAAGAAAAAGTCTACATCGATTACAAAGGAAAGCAAGATATTGCCTATTTGAAAGGTGTTGACGAAAACTTTACCAAAGTTACGCGTTTAGATACGGTGATTTATGGTGGACAATATTTAGATTTTAATCGCGATGATAATTTTATTGTTTCGAATGGAATTGCAGAGCGTTTACAACTTTATATCGATCCGATAACGCCAGCAGATTTGATGATGCCAAAAGCTGGAACAGGTTTAATAAAACAAGAAAGCGATGCTTTTACTCGCAAAGATGCATATAGCGTTGGCGTGTTTATTTTGAACGAACAATACGACAAACACGTCTTTACAACTTTAGGTTTGGCGCAAGAATTATTGTTGTTAAACGAAAATCAGTGTTATTCGATTGAAGTAAAAACGACTGGAAAAAAATCGTTTAACGAAGTGAAAATTCAACTTCAAAAAGCATTGGGTTCTCATTATAAAATCGAAACCAGACAAGATTTAGATTCAGCTTTCTTGAAAGTAATGAATATGGAAAATTTAATCAGTTATTTGATTTTCACGTTAGTCATTATTATTGCATGTTTCAATTTGGCAGGAACAATTATTATCTTGATTTTGGATAAAAAGAAAGAAATTCAGACGATGTATAGTTTTGGATTATCACGAAAAAACATTCGTAATATTTTCTTCCAAACTGGTTTTATTATCACCTTTATTGCGATGACAACAGGTTTATTAATCGCCTCTGTTATTGGATTATTACAAATAGATTTTGGTTTGGTTATGGCTTCGCCAACTGTTCCGTTTCCATTTATCTTTTCTGTCGAAAACTTTGTTGCAGTTATAGTGACTGTTTTAGGTCTGGGAAGCTTGGTTTCTTGGATCGTTTCCAGACAAGTGAAATAAAAATATAAGACATAAAAAAAGCTTGA